>NZ_JBFUES010000755.1:0-3829 GCF_056403875.1 Bradyrhizobium sp. P2_E8 | reverse complement strand
GGTGCCACTAGGCGGCCAGTGGATCAGCTTCCCGACATTGGCGACGGTGGGAAAGCAATGGGCCAGTCGCCTCCTGTCACCACCCAGCAGATTATTACCTCCGATCAGACGATCAACCAGACCATCAACGGAAATGGGCTGGGAGCAGGCAAGTAGCGGTGTCTCAACATCGAAGCTGGTGAGCGCTGAGTGTCACTATCCAAACACAGGTTTTACGACCTGTTGATGGCAGATGATTGAGTGATGGATATTTCAAGGAGCCCGCGGAGCGGGCAGGGGCAAGGGTTATGCGGCGTATCTTCTTAATGCTGGCCTGTTGCTGGTTGGGGACAGCCCTTGCAGGGTGTGACTACACGCTGAGGGAGGCCGCGATCGTGGCCCCCGTGGATCCGCCGGGCGGGGACCCCGTGCAGGAACCGACCGACGTCAAGTACTACCCGTCGGACGAACCCGTTCGGCTGGGGCTGGAGCACTTCAACCGCGGCAGCTACGGGCTATCCCAGCGCTATTTCAAGGACGCCGTCGAGAAATCACCGAAGGACCTGACGGCCTGGATTGGGCTCGCGGCAAGCTATGACCGCCTGCGTCGTTTTGACCTGGCTGATCAGGCCTATGCCCATGCGATTCGGCTGGGGGGCGAGACCGTTCAAATCCTGAATGATCAGGGTTATTCGTACATGCTGCGCGGCAATCTGAGTGCGGCGCGACGGAAGTTTGAAAAAGCCTACTCGCTCGATCCGGGTAATCCGGTTATCGCCAATAACCTCGAGCTTCTCAATGGAAGCCGGCGGTTCATCGAGAGGCCACCGAACAATCAGCCTTAAATTGGTCGCGTAACGACCTGATTTGTTTCTGCTTTAATTCCGAAGGAGCGACTCTTGGCATTTCGGTGACGTAGGGCTTCGTCCCATGAGCCGTCTTGCAGCCGCTCGGCGTTCAGCACACGAGCCTTGAGGCGCTGGAACAACGGCGTCATGCTGAGGCATTGAGCTCCTCCAGCGTCTTCCTTCAGGTGAGCAATCCGCATCCGGTCGTCGGATCGTTGTGCGCGAACGCTGGCGAGTTCAGCGCGCGTCGCAAGCAACGCAGCATGCGCCGCCTCGATACGCCAGTCGATCGCCTTCAGCAAATAGCCCATCCGAGCCGCAGTCAGCGACACCACGCCGTGCCCGAGKCCCTCCTGCACCCGCAACGCCAGGCCCTGCATGCCTTTGCGCAAGTCGGAATCCGGCATCACCGTCGCCAAGGCTGAGACTGTTTAATAGCGCTCGCCCAGGTCCCAAACGATCGCCGCAAGTCAACAGCAGCGAGCGCGAGAACCCCATATCGCGGAGCTGTCGATGGGACGGCGCGCGGTGTCGACTCTCCAAAC
This sequence comes from Bradyrhizobium sp. P2_E8, assembly GCF_056403875.1. Lineage (NCBI taxonomy): Bacteria > Pseudomonadati > Pseudomonadota > Alphaproteobacteria > Hyphomicrobiales > Nitrobacteraceae > Bradyrhizobium > Bradyrhizobium sp. P2_E8. Next base: position 2,457 of record NZ_JBFUES010000755.1, on the reverse strand, counting down.
GATCTTGAGCTTCTTGTCACGGGTCCAGCGGCGACGCCGAGCAGGCCCAACAATCTCGAACCATTCAATTTGAGAGCTGCACTATTGCTGTCCATAAGGACGGCTACACAGCACTCGACTTACTCGACAGGCGGCCGTCACCGGAGGGTTCGTTGACTCTCGATGAAACTCCGCACAACAGAACCGCGGTAAATAGCGAAGTCAACGAACTATGCGCCTGGTCACCCTATCTTCGGTCGATCAGCATGCGCGACCGTATTCTTACGTGGTCCCGTTGGAGTACCCCTTCTGAGTCGTTGCCCCGCCCAAGATTCTTAGCAAGCATCGCGATGCCAGAAGCAGGGGTTATGCGGTTGCTTGTTCCACATTTCATTTCGAGCCCTTCGTGACCCCTGCGGCGGGCGCCTGCCGGGTTCGGTCTCTCAAAGGCACGTTACAAAACGTGAGTGGAGAATCAACGAGCCATGCGCGGTCGTCAGGAGGCCGAGATGAGCCGCGCAGGAGTTATCCACTCGGGGTCTTTTCACATCAGCCAGAGGTTTGGTCTGGCGGCGGCGCGTCGGCGCTGAAGGAGCGCCCATTGCTGGCGCTTTCCTGTGAGTTGCCTTGAATGCGATTGCACCTGCTCTGCGCCAACAGAGTGGAGTGTGTTGTGGGCCGCGTCTTATTCACCACGAAATCATTCCGAGCCGCGGGCTGGTTCGAAATTGATTCTCGCCTCAAGGCAACTTCGAATTCGTCCCAACCGTCGTCGAACCTTTGGGTCGAGCCATCTGTGACAGTTGCGATTGATCCCTCGGTGACGGCGGATTCGGTGATCGATCCAGTCGATCTGCTGTCCAAGGCAGTATCTTCGATATCCCCTCATCGAGACACGACTGCAAAATTCTGGACGGTCATGGCGCCCGAATCCGACACGTTGCTCACCCGTGTTCTCGCTGCTTCCAACTAACATTCATATTCTACGAGTTTTGAGGTCAAAGACATGGCTACTCAGACAACCGGCGGCGGCAGCACCACTTCGTTCTCCAATACACCGCAAGCGAAGGACGACATTTTTACGAGTGGCGTGACCGCCGCCGGCGTATCCATTTCGCTGACGGAAGATAACCTTCAGCCTGTCTTTTTCGATGTCATGGGAAATGACCTTGGAGGCAACGCCAAGACCCTCTTTTCCATCGACAACGGCATTAACAACAGCGGCGCCATGAGCGGCTATATCGCCGCTGATCTGCTGACCCAGGATACCGCGCGTATCGAAGGCACCAGCAGCGATACAAGCTTGAATGGCGCCAAGATCTGGATCACGGCGGACGGAAAAGTGGGCTACGACGCGTCCGCGTTGAGCGCGCAGATCAACGCCCTCTCGGCGGGCGAGTTTTTCACCGACTCATTCATTTACGCCATTCGCCTGGGTAACGGCACCTTGAGTTGGGCCACCGCGACGGTAAAAATTGCCGGCGTTAATGATGGCCCCGTCGCGGTTGCCGACACAAACGCTGTGAAAGAAGACACCGCGCCGAACCCGGTCAGCGGCAACGTGCTCACCAATGACACCGATGTTGATGCGAGTGATACGCACAGCGTTACGGCCGTCAATGGCTCTGCGGCGAAGGTCGGCACCGATGTGGCCGGCACCTACGGCACGCTGCATCTCAACGCCAACGGGACCTACACCTATACTCTGAACAACGCGCAAGCCAATGTGCAGGCGATTGCGGACGGCCAGCAAGTATTCGATACCTTCACCTACACCAATTCGGACAATCATGGCGGTTCAGGCACCGGCACGCTGACGATTACCGTCACCGGCACCAACGACGTCGTCAGCATCACCAGCGGTGCGCAGAGCGGCGCGGTGGTCGAGGATGCGCCGACGACGCCCGATCCGTCCGACTCGCTAAGTGCGGCGGGAACGATCAATTTCACCGACGTCGATCTCAGCGACGGCCACACCGCGACATTTGTCGCGGCGCCGGCCAACACGACGGCGCTCGGAACCTTTTCGCTGGATCCGGTCAGCGAGGCTGCCAACGCCGCCAATGGCTCGGTGCAGTGGCACTACGCACTTAACAATTCTACAGCTCAGTATCTGGCCGCCGGCCAGAGCGTGGTCGAGCACTACACCGTGACCGTCAATGACGGACACGGCTCGACGACCACCCAGGACGTTGCCATCACCATCACCGGCACCAACGACGTCGTCAGCATCACCAGYGGTGCGCAGAGCGGYGCGGTGGTCGAGGATGCGCCGACGACGCCCGATCCGTCCGACTCGCTAAGTGCGGCGGGAACGATCAATTTCACCGACGTCGATCTCAGCGACGGCCACACCGCGACATTTGTCGCGGCGCCGGCCAACACGACGGCGCTCGGAACCTTTTCGCTGGATCCGGTCAGCGAGGCTGCCAACGCCGCCAATGGCTCGGTGCAGTGGCACTACGCACTTAACAATTC
>NZ_JBFUES010000754.1:0-3830 GCF_056403875.1 Bradyrhizobium sp. P2_E8 | reverse complement strand
ACGCTGAGCCACGGAAAGCTCTCCGGCGATATCCCCGCGATCAGCGAGGGCGCCGACCGGCTCGCGCGCGGCATCGTCCGTCGCCTGTTCGTCGAGGATCGCGAGATTCATTTCGCCAACCTCAAGGCCTTCGCCACGCCGGAACTCGCCGGCGACGAATGGCAGGATGCCGACGTCACCCATCAACCCGCCGAATAGGCGCAACCGGACAGGCAAGCGAGAGATGCAGACGAACAGGAAAGCCATCGCGGCCGCGATCGCCGGCAATGCGCTGGAGTGGTACGACTTCACGGTGTTCGCGCTGATGACACCGATCATCAAGAACCTGTTCTTCCCGGTCGACCCGAAAATTCCGGGCAGTGAGATCAACGCGCTGCTGCTGACCACCGCGCTGTTCGGCACCGGCTTCTTCATGCGGCCGATCGGCGGCCTCGTGCTCGGCTATTTCGGCGATCGCAAGGGGCGGAAGGCGGCGATGACGCTCGGCATGGGCATCATGGCCGTGTCGGTCGCGCTGTTGGCGTTGACGCCGACCTACGCGACGGCCGGCATTGCGGCGCCGCTGATCGTGCTGTTGGCGCGGCTGTTGCAGGGCTTTTCGGTCGGCGGCGAGTTCGGCACCTCGACCGCCTATCTGATCGAAGCGGCGCCTCCCGGCCGCACCGGCTTCTATGGCTCGTGGCAGATCGCCGGCCAGCTGATGGCCAACGTGCTCGGCGCAGTGCTGGGCGCCGTCCTGACGCTGGCGTTCACGCAGGAGCAGCTTGCCGCCGGCGCCTGGCGCATTCCCTTCTTCGTCGGCCTCGTGATCGTTCCGATCCTGCTCTATATGCGCGCCAGCGTCATCGAGCCCGAAGCTTCCCGGCGCAGCATGGCGACGGTGCACAAGGACAATTTCATCGCCGCGCTCAAGAATCCCGGCCGCAATTTCCTGATCGGCATGGGCATGGTGGTGGCGAGCGCCGTGTCGTTCTACGTCACCTTCGGCTACACCGTGACCTATGCCAAGGAGGTGCTGAAGCTGCCGCTGATGCAGAGCTTCCTGGTGCAGATGATCGCGGCAATCGTGATGGTGATCGTCGTGCCGATCGCGGGCGCCGTCTCCGACCGCTATCCGCGCAGGCCGCTGTTGCTGGTCTCGTTGATCGGCTATTTCGTCTCGCTCTACCCGCTCTATGCCTGGGTGATCTCCGAGCCGTCGATCGCAAGGCTGCTGGTCGCCCAGGTCGTCATCGGCTTCTTCAGCGCCTTCTTCCTCGGCGTCTACTGCACCACGCTGGTCGAGCTGTTCCCGATCCGCATTCGCTCGACCGCGCTCGCGATCGTCAACAACGTCGCCGTGCTGGTGTTCGGCGGCTTTGCCCAGTTCTTCGTGACCTGGCTGATCGCGCTCACCGGCTCCCCGCTGGCGCCGATCTTCTATGTCATGATCGGCGTCGGCCTCGGGCTGATCGCGGTGATCGCGATGCGGCCGGAGGACGCCGAGCGGGAGCAGGTCGCGGACGGCGTCGTCGAACCGGCATCGTGAAGCCGCTCAAAACTCCAGCGGTGCGTTGTCGACGACTTCCTTCATCACGAAGAAGGTGCGGGTCTGGCGCACGCCGGGCAGCGCGATGAGCTGCTCGCCATGGATGCGGTTGAAGTCCTCCATGTCGCCGACGCGGATCTTGAGGAAATAGTCGAAGTCGCCGGCGACGAGGTGGCAGTCGAGCACGAATTTCAGCTTTGCGATCGCCTGCTCGAAGATGGCAAAGCTTTCCGGCGTCGAGCGGTCCAGCACGACGCCGACCATGACCAAGGTCCCCTTTGCCACCTTCTTCGGGGCAACCATGGCGCGGACGGCGGCGATGAAGCCGTCCTCGAACAGGCGCTGGGTGCGGCGATGGCAGGTCGCGGGGCTGATCGCGACGGTTTCGGCCAGCTCGGCATTGCTGAGCCGGCCGTTATTTTGAAGCAATCTCAATATCTTAAGGTCTACGCGGTCTAATCGGGACGACATGGAAGGAACTTCCGATATTTGATCGATTTCTGAAAGAAATATTAGCTAGCTTGCCATTCTTCGCAAGATAGCATGCAATACGGGCGCAGCATTCGAGAGCACATTCCTTATCACCTGTGCTAGTCGCTGCGGCCAGCTCAACACCAATCGGGATGACCTGACCATGCTGGAAAAATTCGCGCGCTATCCGCTGACCTTCGGCCCGACGCCCATCGAGAAGTTGGAGCGGCTATCGAAGCATCTCGGCGGCAATGTCGAGATCTATGCCAAGCGCGAGGACTGCAATTCCGGTCTCGCCTATGGCGGCAACAAGCTGCGCAAGCTCGAATACATCATCCCGGATGCGATCGCCTCCAACGCCGACACGCTGGTCTCGATCGGCGGCGTGCAGTCCAACCACACCCGCATGATCGCCGCCGTCGCCGCCAAGATCGGCATGAAGTGCCGCCTGGTGCAGGAAGCCTGGGTGCCGCACGAGGACGCCGTCTATGACCGTGTCGGCAACATCATGCTCTCGCGCATCATGGGCGCCGACGTGCGCCTGGTCGACGACGGCTTCGACATCGGCATCCGCAAGAGCTGGGAGCAGGCGATCGAGGAGGTGAAGGCCGCGGGCGGCAAGCCTTACGCGATTCCCGCCGGCGCCTCCGTGCACAAATTTGGCGGGCTCGGCTATGTCGGCTTCGCCGAGGAAGTGCGCAAGCAGGAAGCCGAGCTCGGCTTCAAGTTCGACTACATCGTGGTCTGCACCGTCACCGGCTCGACCCATGCCGGCATGCTGGTCGGCTTCGCCGCCGACGGCCGCGCGCGAAAGGTGATCGGCATCGACGGGTCGTTCACCCCGGCGCAGACCAAGGCGCAAGTGCTTTCGATCGCGCAGAACACGGCCAAGCTCGTCGAGCTCGGCAAGGACATCGTTGCAGACGATGTCGTGCTGATCGAGGACTACGCCTATCCCGCCTATGGCGTGCCGTCGGAAGAGACCAAGGAAGCGATCCGCCTCACCGCGCGTCTCGAAGCCATGATCACCGACCCCGTCTACGAGGGCAAGTCGATGCAGGGTCTGATCGACCTGACGCAGAAGGGCTATTTCGAGAAGGGCGCGAAGGTCCTCTACGCGCATCTCGGCGGCGCCCCGGCGCTCAACGGCTACGGGTATGCGTTCAGGAACGGCTGAGGTTGCAAACTGTCGTCCCGGGGCGCGGCGAAGTCGCGAGCCCGGGACCCATAACCACAGAATCGCGYTTCGCGAAGACTCGTGGTGACCAGCTTGCCGCAACTACGTTTGCCTGTGGTTATGGATCCCGGATCTGCGCTCCGCTTGTCCGGGATGACGACGTGGAAGGATGGTCGCCCCTTACCGCGTCCTGATGATCCGCAGCAGCTCGTCGCCATAATGCTCGAGCTTCTTGTCGCCGATGCCGGGCACGTTGCGGAGCTCGTCCAGCGTGGTCGGCCAGGCCCGCACGATACCGTCGATGGTGGCATCGTGCAGCACCACATAGGCCGGCACGCCGCGTTCGCGCGCAACGTCCGAGCGCCAGGAGCGCAGCCGCGCGCGCAGCTCGGGATCGACGTCGCCTTGCGGGGCGCTTGCGGCAGGCGCGAGATCGCCGCGGCGGGATTTGGCGCGGCTGGAACGGATGCGGGCGCCGGGCGCCTCCTCGCGCAGCCACACCTCGGTCTCGCCGCGTAGCACGCCGCGTGCGGAGTCCATCAGCTTCAGCGCGCCATAGGCTTCACTGTCGCTCTGCAAATGGCCCATCGCAACGAGCTGCCGCAGCACCGTGCGCCACTGCTTTTCGTTGAGCTCGCGCCCGATGCCGAATAC
>NZ_JBFUES010000753.1:0-3830 GCF_056403875.1 Bradyrhizobium sp. P2_E8 | reverse complement strand
GTTTTTCTGTTGTGCTGATGCTTGGCGTGTCCCGCGGACACCGGCCTACTTCTTCTTCACCCCCACCCGGTCGAGGTTCTTGATCGCCAGCGGCGGGCGGCCGGACTTTTCGGCGATCTCGCGGTCCTGCTCCATGATGAAGCCACGGGCGGGCTCGTCGCCCTCGAGGCCTCCGAGCAATTCCGCAGGGACGCGCCGGTTGGAGCGTTGGGAGCCGTCCTCATAGACGACGTTGAAAAAGGCGAATTCGCCTTTGGGATTGGTTCCGGGTTTCTTGGCCATGGCCGCTTGTCGTCGATAAGGGCGCAGCAGTCAAATGGCTTTGGCGGTTGTCGACATCCGCATCGAGCCGGCACTGCGAGCCTGCTGCTGCACCAATCGGTGAAATTTGCTTGTCGGGGTGGAGGCGGGACGCGCTCGCCAGCGATCTGCTGCGACCCCTCCCTCAATAAACGGCGGGCCGAAAAGCCCGCCGCTTATTTTGGGTCTTCAGCGTCGCCCGGGGCTGGCGGGGCGACAACCTAGGATAGAATATTATAACCTGCGCCATGCCGTGGCAAGATAAATCGCGGTAGCGTTGGTGTCGCGGCGAGCGCAGCAGATCTGCGTCGGTTGTGACCGCAGTTCCGATGTGTGCCGAAACAATTGCTTGGACCATCGAATCACTTTGTTCATCTTGCTGCTCTCGCGATGCAGCGAGAGTTGCATGCTTGTAGGAACTCGCGTTCGGCTGCACGTCTTCCGGTTTGCGTGCGGACAATGTGATCCGTCGGACGAGTTCCATCTTCTCTGCGCGCACCTCAACGCAAGCGCCTGCGCTGCGCCAGTTCCTGGACGGCGAGCGGCGATTGGTGTCCGCCGCCGCGACCGCTATCGTCGTCCTTGCGTCCCTGCGCCATGATCGCGCTGCCCATCGCGGCGGAACCGAAAGTGATGAGGAACGAGGCGAGCAGCACAACAAGTGCGATGCCGCCTGCGCGGTCGGCGAGGATCAGCTCGCGCAGATGCCCGGGGTTGAGCCAGAGCAGGCCGCCGACAAGAAGCGCCGCGGCGCAGGCGCCGATTGCAAGGTTGATGGCGAGCAGGCGGAAGAGGGGGATGCGGAGCAGGGCGGGGCGGGTTGGTCGAGGCTGCTGATGTTCGGGCATGGCGGTTCGCCTTATGCTGACTCAACGCACCACTGACGGCGCCGCGCGAGCATCGATACTATAGCGGTAACTCTCTCATCCGTCATTCCGGGGCGCGCGTTAGCGCGAGCCCGGAATCCATTTACCCGCCAACTCTGCCGCTCGATGGATTCCGGGTTCGCCCTTCGGGCGCCCCGGAATGACGAGCGTTGGGCGTCACGGCGCCACCAGCTCCACCCGCCGGTTCAGCGCGCGGCCGGCGTCCGTTGCGTTCGGGCCGACCGGAGCCAGCAGGCCGACGCCGGCGGTGCGCAGCCGCGCCTGCGCGATGCGAAAACTCTTCACGAGCTCGGCGGCGACTGCTTCGGCGCGGCGCTTCGACAGGTCGAGATTGTACTCATAGGCGCCCTGGCTGTCGGTGTGGCCGACGATGAAGACGCTGAGCTGCGGCTGGCTCGTCAAGAGCTTTGCGATCTGCTCCAGCGTCGGGCGGCTCTCGGGTTTCAGCACGGCCTTGTCGGTGTCGAAATAGATGCCGTAGAGCGCGATGTGGCCGGTCTCGCCAAGACCCTTGGCCATCGCGGCGGCATCGACCATCTTGTTCGCGATGGCGCCGAGCTCGGCGACGGTGACCTGCGCATAGATCTCCTGGTTGTTCTGGCTGACGATGACGCTGGCATAGGTCTCGCGCCCGCCCTCGCTCTTGCGGCCGGCAAAGTAACGGTAGTTGAAGCCGTCGACCCACATTTGCGGGATCGGCAGCGCGTCGACGCTTTCCGTGAAGGGAATGGCGCCGCAGGCCTCGGTGTCGCAGGCAAGCAGGGTCTCGAAGCCGGCCTTGGCGAGCTGCGTCTCGAAATTGCGCGACACTTCCAGGATCGAAGGGCCCGGATTGGTGCGATAGGCGATGCGGAAGACGCGCCCCTCGAGCCGCCGCGCATCGGTCGGCTGGCCGTCCCTGAAGGCTGCCGCCTGCATCCGCGCGGCGTCAAAATCCTTCACGACATAGCCGGTGATGACGCTGCCGGCGAACCGGCCGATGCCGGGATAGTCGCGGCTGCCGGCGACATCGCGCGTCTGCGCGGTGGCGGGGTTGACGGTGTGGAACGAGAGCAACGCGAGGACAGCAAGCATCCGGTACGGAATGGGCATGGTCATCTCGATCGGTTGGGGACGGGGGTTGAGCGCTGCTCCTTAGTCGCACCCAGGGCATGACGGGTTCTGGCGAGGTTTTGCCGCTTTGACGTGAATCCGGTTCCCGGGCATGATCGCGGGCCCTGCCTTCCGCGCACCTTCCACGAGGATTTTCCGAGATGTCGAGACTAGCCCTGGCCACCGCTTTTGTCGTCTGTCTGGCCGGCGGCCCGGCTGAGGCCGCGCGCTGCGGCGGCGACTTCAACAGCTTCGTCGCCAGCATGGCCGCGGAAGCGCAAGGAGCCGGCGTCTCGGGAAACGTGACCAGTGCGGCGTTCAGCGGCATCACCCAGGACGGCGCCGTGCTCGCCTTCGACCGGCGCCAGCGCTACACCTTCAACAAGAGCTTCGAGCAGTATGTTTCGACCCGCGTCGGGCCGGGCCGCATCAATGGCGGCAAGGCGCTGTTGCAGCGTCACGCCGCGCTGCTCTCGCGCATCGAGCAGCAGTTCGGCGTGCCCCGCTACATCCTGGTTGCGATCTGGGGGCTGGAGAGCGATTTCGGCAAGGGCGACATCGGCAAGCTGCCGGTGATCCGCACGCTGGCGACGCTCGCCCATGACTGCCGCCGCACCGAGCTGTTCCAGGGCGAGCTGCTCGCCGCCCTCAAGATCGTGCAGCGCGGCGACCTGCCGCTGCGCGACCTGATCGGCGCCTATGCCGGCGAGATCGGCCAGACCCAGTTCCTGCCGTCGTCCTACATCAAGTACGGCGTCGATTTCGACGGCGACGGCCACGTCGACCTCCGCCACAGCGTGCCCGACGTGCTCGCCTCGACCGCGAACCTGCTCCACACCAGCGGCTTCAAGATGGGCCAGCCCTACGGCGAAGGCACCGCCAATTTCGAAGCGATGCGGGAGTGGAACAGGGCGGTGATCTATCGCAAGACCATCGGCTATTTTGCCGATCGGCTGGCGGGGCAGTGAGGGTGCGCTGCTGAGAGGCGGAGCGCATGCGCCACACACACGGTGTCATCGCCCGCCTTGTGCGCAATTGCGCACTGGGGCGGGCGATCCAGTATTCCAGAGAKGGCAGTGATTGAGCCGAGAGGCCGCGGCGTACTGGATKCCSCGCTTTCGCRGGGMATGACAGCGGAGGGTGAGGCCGCGCTATTGCGCACCTGACTACTTCGCCGTCCCCTTCGCCATCTTCTCCAGCCTCCGCTGCAACGGCGCCCAGTAGGTCCCCGGGCGGAAGCGCTGCAACAGGTCCATGAAGCGGGCATCGTTGCCGATCAGGATGCGCGGCTCGTTCTTCTCGATGCCCTTGATGATGCGCAGCGCGGCGTCCTTCGGCGTGGTCTTTGCTGCGTTCTCGAACCGCTCGATCATCTGCGAGCGGCGGGCATTGTCGGTGACGCCGACCCCGGTGCGCGAGCTGCGCACGATCGAGGTGGCGACGCCGCCGGGATGCACGACCGACAGTCTAACGGGACTTTCCGCCACGGCGAGCTCGTGCCGCACGCTCTCGGAAAAGCCGCGCACGGCGAACTTGGCCGCGGCGTAGGCC
>NZ_JBFUES010000752.1:0-3849 GCF_056403875.1 Bradyrhizobium sp. P2_E8 | reverse complement strand
TGCCGCGACAGTGTCAATCACCATCAACATGCGGGCCCGCTCAATTCGCCCCTTCCCGCAGCTTGAACCGCTGGATCTTGCCCGTGGCCGTCTTCGGCAGCGAGTCCACCACGTCGATCCAACGCGGATATTTCCACGGGCCGATCTTCTGCTTGACGTGCTCCTTCAGCATCTCCTGCAAGTCCGCCGTCGCTGCGCCCGGACGCAGCACGACGAAGGCCTTCGGTTTCAGGAGGCCTTCCGGATCGGCCTCGGGCACGACGGCGGCTTCCAGCACCGCCGGATGCGTGATCAGCGCGCTCTCGACCTCGAACGGCGAAACCCAGATGCCGGAGACCTTGAACATGTCGTCGGCACGGCCGCAGAAGGTGTAGCGGCCCTCGGCATCCCGGACATATTTGTCGCCGGTGCGGGTCCACGGGCCCTCGAAGGTGCGGCGGCTCTTGTGGCGCTGGTTCCAGTAGCCCTCGCCTGCGGAAGGCGCATCGACCAGGAGCTCGCCGACCTCGCCGTCGGCCACGTCCTGGCCGGCCTCGTTGACCAGCCGCACCGCGTAGCCCGGCACCGGCTTGCCGGAGGAGCCGTATTTGATGTCGCCGGGCGCGTTCGACAGGAAGATGTGCAAGAGCTCGGTCGAGCCGACGCCATCGAGAATGTCGACGCCGAAGCGCGCCTTCCAGCTGTTGCCGACGGATTCCGGCAGCGCCTCGCCGGCCGAGGTGCAGATGCGCAAGCTCTTGCCGCCACGCTCGCCCTTCATCGTCTCGTCGTTGAGCATGGCCGCGAACAGGGTCGGCACGCCGTAGAAGATCGACGGGTTGTAGCGGTTCATCAGGTCGAACATGCGTGCGGGCGTCGGACGCTCGCTGTTCAGCACCACGGTGGCGCCGACCGACATCGGGAAGGTCAGCGCATTGCCGAGACCATAGGCGAAGAACAGCTTTGCCGCGGAGAGGCAGACGTCGCTCTCGCGAATGCCGAGCACCTGCTTCGCGTAGGTGTCGGCGGTGGCCTGCAGGTTCGAATGCAGATGGCGCACGCCCTTGGGCATGCCGGTCGAGCCGGACGAATAGAGCCAGAATGCCGGCTCGTCCGGATGCGTCGCGGCGGTGGTGAACTGATCGCTCTCGCCCGCGAGCTCCTCGGCGAGTTGCTTGTGGCCGTTCTGCTTGGCGCCGGAGACCACGACATGCTCGAGATCGGGCATGCGGCCGACGACGTCCTTGATGACGGGATAGAGCGCTTCGGAGACGAACAGCACGCGGGCACGGCAGTCGGCGAGGATGTAGGCGTATTGATCCGCGGTCAGCAGCGTGTTGAGCGGCACCRGCACGATGCCGGCGCGGATCGCGCCCAGGAACAGAAGCGGGAAATCGACCGTATCGAGCATGATCATCGCCACGCGCTCCTCGCGGCGGACGCCGAGACGGCGCAGCATGTTGGCGGCGCGGCGGCTTTCGCGCTGGAGCTCGCCATAGGTGAGCCGCGAGACGGTGTCGTCGAAGGCGAGCTTGTTGCCACGCCCTTCCTCGACGTTACGGTCGAGCAGCCAGGTCACCGCGTTATAGGATCCCTCGCTCACGGACTTCTCCCCCGAATTTAGAATTATAATTCATAGAAAGACACCGCGGCGGCTTGCTGTCAATGCTAGCAGGCATTATGTTTCATTAAAACGCGCCGCAGGACCTCCGCTAAAGAAGGCTCATGACCGATAGTCCCGACGCCGAATCCCGATTTCTCGAACAGCTCGGCCAGCGCGTGCGCACCATGCGCGCACTGCGCGGCATGTCGCGCAAAGTGCTCGCCAAGGTATCAGGAATCTCGGAGCGCTACATCGCGCAGCTCGAAAGCGGCAAGGGCAATGTCTCGATCGTGCTGCTCCGCCGTGTCTCCGACGCGATGGGCGCGCATCTCGAAGATCTGCTGCCCAGCGCCGATCCGACGCCGGACTGGCAGATGTTTCGCGACCTGCTGCGCAAGGCGACGCCGGCGCAGATCGTGCAGGCCAAGGATCTGCTCGCCGGCGGCAGCGCATCGGCGCAGCGGCGCGCGCCATTCTGCGGCATCGCGCTGATCGGCCTGCGCGGCGCCGGCAAATCCACGCTCGGCAGGATGCTGGCGAAGAAGGTCGGCTGGAGTTTTGTAGAGCTCAACAAGGAGGTCGAGCAGCAGAACGGGCTCTCGGTCGCCGAGATCATCGCGCTGTACGGCCAGGAAGGCTTTCGCCGCATGGAGCAGGCGGCGCTGCAGCAGCTGCTCGCGCGCAACGAGCTGATGGTGCTGGCGACCGGCGGCGGCATCGTCTCGGAGCCCCTGACCTTTGACCAGATCCTGTCGTCGTTCTACACGATCTGGCTGAAGGCCGAGCCCGAGGAGCACATGGCCCGCGTCCGCCGCCAGGGCGATCTGCGGCCGATGGCGGATGATCGTTCCGCCATGACGGAGTTGCGCAACATTTTGCGCAGCCGCGAGCCGCTGTATTCGCGTGCGACGGCGGTGGTGGACACGGCGGGCCTCTCCGTCGATGCCGCCGCCGCGCGCCTGATCGACGCGGTGCGCCCGGTGCTGCAGAACGAAGCGCGCAGTTTTGGTCTGCGCAGCGTGGCGCTGTAGCTCGTGTAGATCTCGCTAAAGCTACACACTCCGCTGTCGTCCCGGACAAGCGCGCGCCGATCCGGGACGACAGCTAGGATTTTGCGCGACCTTCAGCAACACTATATCAACACCGAGCAAGCAAGCCTCGAGATAAATGATGACCGATAGCGACGTCGCAATTTCCATGTTCGAGCGGATCGGCGGCAGTACCACGATCGACCGGCTGGTCGAGCGTTTCTACGAGCGGATGGATACGCTGCCGGAGGCGAAAGTCATCCGCGCCATGCATGCAGATGATCTCGGCCTGATCAGGGACGTGCTGAAGCGCTATCTCACCGAATGGACCGGCGGGCCAAGACTCTATTCGGTCGAGAAAGGCCATCCGCGGTTGCGCCAGCGGCATATCGCCTTTGCCATCGGCAATGGCGAACGCGATGCGTGGCTCACCTGCATGCGCGGCGCGCTGGAGGAGACGGTCGCGGACGCTGCCGCGCGGCAGGACCTCGACAAGGCGCTGTCCGGTCTCGCCGACTGGATGCGCAACCGTTAGCCACCCACAGGCGAGGCGCGGCGCGCCACGCACTTGGAGGGGCACCATTGCGGCGCTATGCTGCGCGCGATGGACGCTGCCGCAAATCCCGATGTCATCCGTCGGCCCGCTTCGCCGCGCCTCGCGCGGCTGGTCGCCAGCATCTCGTTCTATCGCGAGCGCGGCGTCGGGTTGGCCGGCTTCCGGCACGCGGCGCCGCTTGCGCTGCCTCTTCTCGTGAATTTGGGGACACCCTTCCGCATTGCACTTGGGCGCGAACCGGATGTTGCCGACGCTCAGCCGAGTTTCGCGGCAGGCCTCTTTCCCGGACCGGTCCTCATCGAATCCGATGGCCGCGCCGAATGCGTTCAGGTCGATTTCACCCCGCTTGGAGCGTATCGCTTCTTCGGAGGAGCGGTACCGGATCTGACCGCGCGCATGGTCGGCCTGGACGACATTCTGGGACGGGATGGCGAGAACCTCCGCGCCAGGGTTGCCGAGGCGGTCGGATGGCAGCGACGATTTGAGATCGTGGAAGACTTCGTGCTTCGTCGCGCTGTGCATGAGCCCTCGCCGGCGATCGCCTTCGCCCTCGATACGCTCTGGCGACGGGCCGGCGCGGTCCGGATCACCCAGCTCGCCTCCGACATTGGCTGGAGCCGCAAGCATCTCACGCGCCGCTTCCACAACGAGATCGGCGTACCACCGAAGACAATGGCCCAGAT
>NZ_JBFUES010000751.1:0-3850 GCF_056403875.1 Bradyrhizobium sp. P2_E8 | reverse complement strand
CTCCATGACCGCCTATCAGATCACCGAGCTGATGGAGGGCGTGGTCCAGGCCGGTACCGCGACCGTGGTCAAGGAGGTCGGCAAGCCGATCGCCGGCAAGACCGGTACGACCAACGAGGCCAAGGACGCCTGGTTCGTCGGCTTCTCGCCCGACGTCGCCGTCGCCATCTATATGGGCTACGACAAGCCGCGCGCGCTCGGCAAAGGCAACGCTGCGACCGGCGGCCATCTGGCTGCTCCCATCGCGCGCGATTTCCTCAAGCTCGCACTCGCCGACAAGCCGGCGGTTCCGTTCAAGGTGCCGGCCGGCATCAAGCTCGTGCGCGTCGTCGCCAAGAGCGGCATGCGTGCGGGCCCGGGCGAGACCGGCGGGACCATCCTCGAAGCCTTCAAGCCGGGCACGGCGCCGCCGGACAATTACTCGGTCATCGGCGTTGCCGACGCCGACGGGCGCGGTGGCATGCCCTCTTCACAGCAGCAGCCGGATTCGGGCTTCCTCATCCGGCCGGGCACCGGCGGGCTGTGGTAGCGGATAACGCCTGATACGGGCGAGGCGGGCGGTTGCGCTTTGGCGCAGCCGCCGCTACATCCCCTCCCACCTTCGCACGCGGACCATTCCGCGAGACCAGAGAACCACATGCGCGCCGAAATCGAACGGTTGGTAGAAGAGATCAAGCAGTCAGTCGGGCTGCTGAGGAGGCATCTTTGACGTCGAGAAATCGACGGCGCGCCTCGCTGAGCTGAACAAGCTCGCAGAAGATCCCAACCTCTGGAACGATCCCCAGAAGGCCCAGAAGCTGATGCAGGAGCGGACCTCGCTTGAGGATTCGCTCTCGGGCATCGGCAAGGTCGAGCAGCAGCTCGAGGACGACATCGGTATGATCGAGCTCGGCGAGGCCGAGGGCGATGACGGCGTCGTCGCCGAAGCCGAGGCTGCGCTGAAGGCCCTGAAGAAGGAAGTCGCGCGGCGCGAGCTCGAGGCGCTGCTGTCGGGCGAAGCCGACCGCTTCGATTCCTATCTCGAGGTCCATGCCGGCGCCGGCGGCACCGAGAGCCAGGACTGGGCGCAGATGCTGCTGCGCATGTACACGCGCTGGGCGGAGACGCACGGCTTCAAGGTCGAGTATCTCGAAGAGTCCGAGGGCGAAGAGGCCGGCATCAAGTCCGCGACGATCCAGGTGTCGGGGCACAACGCCTATGGCTGGCTGAAGACCGAAGCGGGTGTGCACCGGCTGGTGCGCATCTCGCCGTTCGATTCCAACGCACGGCGGCACACCTCGTTCTCGAGCGTGCAGGTGTTTCCGGTCATCGACGACAGCATCAAGATCGACATCAAGGAATCCGACGTCCGCACCGACACCATGCGCTCGGGCGGCGCCGGCGGCCAGCACGTCAACAAGACCGAATCCGCGGTGCGGCTGACGCATATCCCGACCGGTGTTGCAGTGGTCTGCCAGGCCGGCCGCTCCCAGCACAAGAACCGGGCCCAGGCCTGGGACATGCTGCGTGCCCGTCTTTACGAAATCGAGCTGAAGAAGCGCGAGGAGAAGGCCGCCGCCGACCAGGCCGCCAAGACCGATATCGGCTGGGGCCACCAGATCCGCTCCTACGTGCTGCAGCCCTACCAGATGGTGAAGGATCTGCGCACGGGCGTGCAGACCTCCGACACGTCGGGCGTGCTCAACGGCGAACTCGACGACTTCATGGCCGCGACGCTGGCGCAGCGCGCTTTCGGCACCCCTGGCGCCGACATCGAGGACGTGGATTAGCCATGCCCCGCGTCGCCTTCATCGGGCTTGGACGGATGGGCCATGGCATGGCCGGCCGCTATCTCGATGCCGGCTTCACGGTGACGGTGTGGAATCGCAGCAAGGCCAAGGCTGAGGATTTGATCGCCCGCGGCGCGCATTGGGCGACCTCGCCCGAGGATGCCGCGATCGATGCCGAGGTGGTCGTGACCATGGTTGCCGACGACGAGGCCTCGCGCGCGGTCTGGCTGGGGCCCAAGGGCGCGGCCAAGACGGCCAAGGCCGGCATCATCGCGATCGAATGCTCCACCGTCTCCTATGACCATGCGCGCGAGATGGGCCGCGAGCTGAATGCGCGCGGGCTGATCTACATCGACTGCCCCGTGACGGGATTGCCGGACGCGGCAGCAAGCGGAAAGCTGACGCTTTTGGTCGGCGCAGATGCAGCCGATCTGGAACGCGCGCGGCCCTATCTCGAACCGATCGGCTCGACCATCCGCCATTTCGGCGCGGTCGGCTCCGGTACGGTCTACAAGCTCATCAACAATCTGATGGGCGCGATCCAGATCGCCGGGCTCGCCGAGGGCCTTGCGATCGCCGAGCAGGCCGGGCTCGACATGAACCTGGTGCTGGAGTCGATTCTGTCAGGCGTTGCCGCAAGCCCGCAGGTGCAGCGTCATTCCAAGCGCATGGTCGCCCGCGACTTCGGCGGCGCGACGTTCACGGCGGCGCTGCGGCACAAGGATGCCGCCTACGCCGTGAAGCTTGCCGAGAGCCTGCTCGCAGACAAGCCGCTGGTGGCACGCGCCGCAGTCGAATCCTACGCGCGCGCGAAGGCTGCGATGCCTGATGACGACGAAGGCAAGATGATCGAGCTGGTGTCGCGGCCGAAGAAGCCGTCCTAGCCGGTCGCATCAACATGGGGCAACCTCGTTCGCCCTGTCGCTTCTGAACACGGGAATTCCAAACCTCATCGGAAATCGGGTGGCAAAACGCGTCGCGCCGTACTAGGCGAGGTCAACTGCCGATGTGAGACGCCATGCCCCCGAACGATTACAGGATCGACGCGCGAGACTGGTCGCTGCTCGCCGTGCTCTCGGTCCTCTGGGGCGGCTCGTTCTTCTTCAACGGCGCGGGCTTGCGGGAATTGCCGCCGCTCACCCTGGTGTTGCTGCGCGTGGCGCTTGGGGCAGCAATTCTCCTGCCGCTGCTCCGCATGCATGGGATCGGCTTTCCCAAGGGCGCCGCCGGCTGGAAGCCGTTCGTCGTGATCGGGCTGCTCAACAACGTCATTCCGTTCTCGCTGATCGTGATCGGCCAGACCTTCATTCCCAGTGGCCTCGCTTCGATCCTGAATGCCACCACGCCGCTGTTCACGGTGATCGTCATGGCGATGGCAGGCGAGGAAGCCTTGCAGGTGCGGCGGGTCGCCGGTGTTGTTCTGGGGGTCGTCGGCGTGGTCATCCTGCRCGGATGGGGCATCGAGACGAGGCCGGGGCAGGGGTTCGGCATTCTGCTCTGCCTCGGCGGCGCGTGCAGCTATGGTTTTGCGGCGCTGGCGGCGCGGCGGCTGTTGAAGGACTCGGCTCCGCTTGGAACGGCGACGTTTCAACTGATGGCCTCAACGGTGATGATGGCGGTTGTCGCCGGCGTCATGGAGCAGCCATGGCATCTGCCGATGCCGGGCCTCACAACCTGGCTC
Organism: Bradyrhizobium sp. P2_E8; assembly: GCF_056403875.1. Taxonomy (NCBI): domain Bacteria; kingdom Pseudomonadati; phylum Pseudomonadota; class Alphaproteobacteria; order Hyphomicrobiales; family Nitrobacteraceae; genus Bradyrhizobium; species Bradyrhizobium sp. P2_E8. Next base: position 400 of record NZ_JBFUES010000751.1, on the reverse strand, counting down.
GCGGTGCTCGGCCTTGCCGCGCTCTCAACGGCGCTCGCCTACATCGTCTTCTTTCAGGTCTTGCGGCGTTCGGGCGCGACCAATGTCATGCTGGTGACGCTGCTCATTCCCGTCACCGCCATCCTGCTGGGATGGCTTGTGCTGGGCGAGCCGATCTCCGCGCGCGAGATCGCGGGCGCCATCGTCATCGGCAGCGCATTGCTTGTGATCGACGGGCGCGCTCTGAGGATGCTGCAGCGCGTCGCGTAAGGTCTCGCTCCACCGTTTCACCTCGCGGAAAATCGTATCGCTTGCCAGCGGCAAGCCTGCTTGCGACACTCTCCGCAAAACAAGACTACAAAACACAGGGGAGAGAACGATGCCGGGTCGTCGCAGGAGCCTTGCTGCCCTCGCCATGCTC
>NZ_JBFUES010000750.1:0-3852 GCF_056403875.1 Bradyrhizobium sp. P2_E8 | reverse complement strand
CGAAATGAAACACAGGAACCGTCTCATCCATCACTTCCGGCCGACCGTGGCCGTACGGCAACGCTGGTCGGTAACGCAGAAATAGGTCCGCGGCACTTTGCGATCGGCGCCGAAGCGGTCATACGGCCGGCAGGCCGTAGCCGCGGAACGGTCGGCCGCGCAATCGTGCAATTCATCGTGTCCCGCGCCCGGCGCATTGTTGATAACCGGCGCAAATGGCCCGCGGGTGGTGACACGGCGCCCTGACGTGTTATCGGGGGTATGACGCAGTTGCGAGACAGATCGGACACCCATGCGCATTACCCTCGTCGGCTCCCGCCATTTCGGCGTAACCACCCTGAACATGCTCCGGGAGCACAGTGTGTCGATCGCGCGGGTCGTGGTGGCCGATGCCGAGGACCGCCTCGCCGCGACCGCCAGGGCGGCCGGCATCGAGGTGGTGGTGCAGGCCAATCCGAAGCTGGTGGTCGCTTCCGAGATCGCGCCCGACACCGATTTGATCATCACCGCTCACAGCCATGCCCGGATCGGAAAGGACGCGCTCGCGGCAGCCAGGTTCGGCGGGATCGGCTATCACCCCTCGCTGCTGCCCCGTCACCGCGGCAAGGCCGCCGTGGAATGGACCATCAAGGAAGGCGATCCGATCGCCGGCGGCACGATCTATCATCTCGCCGACCGCATGGACGCCGGCGCCATCGCCGCGCAGGAATGGTGCTTCGTCAGGAAGGGCGAGACCGCCCGCGAGCTCTGGGAGCGCGCGCTCGCCCCGCTCGGGCTCAAATTGCTGGCCGACGTGATCGATTACGTCAAAGTCCACAAGGCGTTGCCGGCCAAGGTTCAGGACGAGCAGTTCGCGACCTCCGCACCGATTCTGTCCTGACGTTTACCCTTAACGTGAAGCCGCATTGATTCTGCTTGAAAAACTGGAGCCAAGAACACAAATAAACCATTGTTTCCACAGGAACAATTTTCGATTTGGCATCGCAACAAATTTCCGTCACATTTCGCCCGAATAAGCGTCAGCATATCAGACAAATTCAAGGACGGAATTCATGCGTTTTGGTCGCATCGCGGCGTTCTGTGCCGCTTCAGTTTTCGCCGGCACCCTCGCCGCCTCCGCCTTCGCCCAGACCCCCTATGACGGCAACTGGCAGGTCACCATCGTGACCAAGTCCGGCTCCTGCGAGCCGACTGCGAGCTCCATGCTGACGGTTTCCGACGGCAAGATCACCGCGCCCGGCGCTAACGTTTCCGGCACCATCGGCCGGGAGGGTCTTGTGAAAGTTTCGATCAATGGTGCATATGCCAACGGTCAACTCAGCGGCAACGCCGGATCGGGGAAGTGGAATGGAGCATCTGGAGGCATACCGTGCAGCGGGCGGTGGGAAGCATCGCGCCAATAAACCAATTGAGGCTCGCGCCGGAGGCCGGCGGCTGCTGATCGCGGCCGCCGTTTTGCTTTCGGCAGCGTTCGCGAACACTGAAAGCAAGGCTCAGTCCGGCCCGTTTGCCCCGCTGGCGGGCAGCTGGAGCGGCGGCGGCACCGTCACCCTCGATGACGGCTCCACCGAACGGATCCGCTGCCGCGCCAAATACACTCCGATCGGGCCTACGATGGAGATGTCGCTGACCTGCGCCAGCGACGCCTACAAGTTCAACCTTGGAGCCAACCTCAGGGCCGAGGGCAGCGCCATCACCGGAAGCTGGAGCGAAGCCAGCCGCAATATCAGCGGCTCGCTCGAGGGCCGCGGCAGCGGCGGGAATTACGAGCTGCTCGTCAGCGCGGCCGGCTTCAACGCCAACCTCGCGATGAGGACGAGCGGCACCAAGCAGACGGTCTCGCTGAGGGCCGACAGCCAGTTCCGCGGCGCCAACATCTCGCTGTCGCGCTAAGCCGATACAGCCACATCACAATCGATCCGGCGCCCGCGCCGGATCGATTTTTTTATGTGCTCGGAACGAACGCCGTCACCTCGATCTCGACCTTGGCCCGGTCGTCCACGAGGCCTCCGATGTAGAGCAGCGTCGAAGGCGGAAAATTGCGCCCCAGCGTCTCCTTCCAGGCGGCGCCGATGCCGGCACCTGCAGCTTCATATTCGCTGCGGCTGGTCAGGTACCAGGTCAGACGGACGATGTGCTCGGGGCCGGCGCCGGCCTCGCCCAGGAGCTTGATGATCCGCTTCAGCGCGGCCCCGACCTGCGCCGCCATGTCAGGGGCGTAGTCGCCCGCCTCGTCGCCGCCGGTCTGTCCGGCCAGCACCACCCAGCGGCCCGGCCCTTCGACCACGATGCCATGGGAAAAGCCGCGCGGTTTTTTCCATTCGGCCGGCTGCAAGATACGCATGAGCTGTTTCTCCCATTTCGCTCGTTGAGCTTCCCTTAGCACGCGCCCGCGCATCGCTGCATCCGCAGTTTTGGCCGTTGCAAACCGTATTGATGTCGCGGATACCAGCCTGCCCTCCAACGCTCTTGCCTTCTGCATCCCGCGCCAATGACCACCCCTCCGTCAAAAACGATGGCTGCATTGTGGATGACCGGCTGGCTGTCGCTGACGCTGGTGATGGCGGTCGCGGGCCGCGAGGCCGTGCGCGAGATGAACGTCTTCCAGGTCCAGGAGGTCCGCTCGCTGATCGGCCTCTGCTTGCTCTATCCGATGATCCGGCGCGCCGGCGGCTTCGCGACGCTCAAGACCACGCGCCTTCCCCAGCACATCGCACGCAATCTGATCCACTACGTCTCGCAGCTCGGCTGGTTCTTCGCGCTGACGCTGATTCCGATCGGCCAGGTGGTGGCGATCGAGTTCACGATGCCGATCTGGACCGCGATCCTCGCCGCCAGCTTCCTGTCCGAGCGCATGACGTCGTGGAAGATCGCCGCGATCGTGCTCGGCCTCGTCGGCGTGATCGTCATCGTGCGGCCCTCGGCCGGCGAGATCAATCAAGGCCAGTTGATCGCGCTCGGCGCGGCGGTCGGCTTCGGCGTGTCCATGGCGCTGGTCAAATCGCTCACCCGCACCGAGAGCGCGCTGGCAGTCCTGTTCTGGATGCTGGTCGTCCAGTCGGTCGCAGGCTTCCTGCCGACGCTCTATGTCTGGGCCTGGCCGCCCACTTATGTCTGGGGTTGGGTGGCCGTGATCTCGGTCTGCGGCACGTTCGCGCATTATTGCCTCGCCAGCGCCATGCGCTACGCGGACGCGACGGTGGTCGTCCCGATGGACTTCCTGCGGGTTCCCCTCACCGCCGCCGCCGGCTGGCTGCTGTATTCAGAGCGGCTCGACGGCTGGACCGTGCTCGGGGCGGCGCTGATCCTGTTCGGCAACCTCCTGAATCTGAAACCAGCGCCCCCGGCTCCGGCCCGCGCGCCGTGAACCTGCGGGCTGCCTCGCGCGACAAAAACAAAGTGGCCGAGAGTGATCTGGATCACGTTGGAAGGGGGCTTCCATCGTGCACATTCGGCCGCGAAGCAATGGGTTGGGCGAACCGTCGTTTCGCTAGCGCGAAGCCGGGCGTTTTCGTGTAGGTTCGCCGCCAATTTGTTGCTGCCTGCAATTCGATTCTGGGGATTTCAGATGCGCTATCTCACCTTCATCGCCGCGCTGATGTGCATGGCACTGTCGGTCAGTGCCGCGAAGGCCGACCGCCGTGTTGCTTTCGTCGTCGGCAACGGCTCCTACAAGAACGTCGCGCAATTGCCGAACCCGCCGATCGACGCCAAGACGATGGCCGCGACGCTGCGCAATGTCGGCTTCGATGTGATCGAAGGGTCCAATCTCAGCCGCGACCAGATGACGGAAAAGCTGCTCGACTTCGGCCGCAAGGCGCAGGGCTCCGACATCGCATTGTTCTACTATGC
>NZ_JBFUES010000749.1:0-3855 GCF_056403875.1 Bradyrhizobium sp. P2_E8 | reverse complement strand
GACACCGGCCCCATCCTGAAATATGCGGGCAATGCGGTGATCGCCGCGAATTGGGGATCGTGGACGGTCATTGCCGCCGAGCAGGTGACGGGCGGCGGCTACGATGTCGTCTGGAGGGATTCGTCGAGCGGCCATTATTCGGTTTGGAGCACGGACAGCGGCGGCAACTTCGTCACGACTCTCGGCTCTGCTCCCGACATGCTGGGGACCGATCCGTCCCTGAAAGCGCTGGAGTCGGTACTGCATCAGGATCTGAACGGCGACGGCACGATCGATGTCCCCGTTGTCCCCGTCACCAGCAGCACGACGATCGAAGCGCTCGGATCGACCAGCCTGGTTTTGTCCGGCGGCAATTACCACCTGAACAGCATCGCTAGCGGCACCGGACCTACCCTGAAATATGCGGGCTCAGCGGTGATCGCCGCGAATTGGGGAKCGTGGACSGTCATTGCCGCCGAGCAGGTGACGGGCGGCGGCTACGATGTCGTCTGGAAGCATTCGGCCACCGGCCACTATTCGGTCTGGAGCACGGACAGCAACGGCAACTTCCTCACGACTCTCGGCTCGGCTCCGGAGATGCTGGGGAGCGATCCAGCGCTGAAAGCCCTGGAGCCGACGCTTCATCAGGATCTCAACGGCGACGGCACGATCGATGTCCCCGTTGTCACCCCCGTCACCAGCGGCACGACGATCGAAGCGTTTGGATCGACCAGCCTGGTTCTATCCGCCGGCAATTACCACCTGAACAGCATCGCCACGGACACCGGCCCCATCCTGAAATATGCGGGCAATGCGGTGATCGCCGCGAATTGGGGATCGTGGACGGTCATTGCCGCCGAGCAGGTGACGGGCGGCGGCTACGATGCCGTCTGGAGGGATTCGGCGAGCGGCCATTATTCGGTTTGGAGCACGGACAGCAACGGCAACTTCCTCACGACTCTCGGCTCGGCTCCCGAGATGGTGGGGAGCGATCCAGCGCTGAAAGCGTTGGAGCTGACGCTTCATCAGGACCTCAACGGTGACGGCACGATCAGCGGCCCCGTCACCAGCAGCACGACGATCGAAGCGCTCGGATCGACCAGCCTGGTTCTGTCCGGCGGCAATTACCACCTGAACAGCATTGCAACCGGCACTGGTCCCATCCTGAAATATGCGGGCAATGCGGTGATCGCCGCGGATTGGGGAGCGTGGACGGTCATTGCCGCCGAGCAGGTGACGGGCGGTGGCTACGACGTGGTCTGGAAGCATTCGGGCACCGGCCACTATTCGGTCTGGAGCACGGACAGCACCGGCAACTTCCTCGCAACTCTCGGCTCCGCTCCTGAGATGCTGGGGAGCGATGCAGCGCTGAAGGCGCTGGAGCCAACGCTTCATCAGGATCTCAACGGCGACGGCGCCGTTGGCACAGCGCCTTGGACCGACGGATTCGTGTTCAATTCCGTTCAGGGGGGATCGTCATCCTCCAGCACGCCGGATGTGCCCGACCCCATGCCCGATTGGGTTGGCGCGCAGGCCACGCCCTCGGTCTCGGCATTCGCCGAGACGCTGGCGAATCACGATGCCACGGCGCATGTCAGTCCGGTTGACCTTCTCCACCACGTGCTGAGCCAGGGCATCCTGCTCGCCTGACGATGCGCATCTCGTCGCCCCGAACTGATATGCCCTCAGCGAGCCGCGAGCTCCGACATGGGGACACTTCGCGGCGAGTGTACTGCCTGCGGCTGGCTTGGTGGGCAGGGCGTGACGGGGCGACATCGGGCACTACCGCCATGGTGGCATAATGCCCCCTGCTTTGCCCGACGAGTCAAATCGCTTCGCAAAATCCGTAAGGCACATGGGTCGGCAGCTAAGTCATTGACAAAGCTGTATCCGTCTACTTTGCATGGGGTTGTTTTCGCGCTTTTTGTGAGATCGGCCTCGGATATGACGATTGTCGCGCGTGTGATGCCAGGACTCCTCGATGAGCGAGGCCGATTGCTTGCCGGGAAGGATGCGGCTTGATCGACACGCAACCTGACGTGCCCGGCAAGGACGACGGTGCGCGCGGACCCGGCGTCGGCCGCGCCCGCCGGCTGGTGCAGGGCTGGTCCGCCAACCTCGTCCAGATGGTGCTGGGGCTGACCCAGCAGCTGTTGCTGATCCCCGCGTTCCTCCACGTCTGGAGCGGCGACATGCTCGCGGCGTGGCTGACAATCTATGCGGCCGGCAGCCTCGTCGTCGTCGCGGACGCAGGATTGCAGCTTCGCGCGATCAACCGCTTTCTCGCCTTCAAGTCCTGCGCCGATTGCGACGGGCGCACGGCGTATTTCTATTCAGCCCTGCTGCGGATCTATCTCGCGGTCATCGCGGGGCTCGGTGTCCTCTTGTGCGCGGCCGTTGTCCTGGCGCCGCCATCGGTGGTGCTCGGCTTTCACGCGACGCCGACATTCGATGCCGCGATGCTGGTGATGATTCTGGGCATGATTCTGACCCTGCCCGCCAACCTCGTCTCCGGCCTCTATCGCGTGCGCGGCCGGTATGGCCGGACGGTCTGGCTGCAAAACGCCGCCCTGCTGCTCGGGCAGATCGCGCAGCTCGCTGCACTCGCGACGTTCGGCAGCCTGCTCGCGGTCGCGATCGCCTTCGTGTCGATGCAGCTCCTGTTCGCGGTCTTCCTCGCTGCGTTCGACGCGCCGCGATTGTTTCCGTTCCTGCGCCGTGCCGGCAGGCCGCCATTCGTGTCGCCGTCCCTGCGCTGGAGTATCGGGCAGTTCGGCCGCGCGCTGCCTTTCGCGGTCGCCAACTTCACGGAGCTCGCGCTGGTCAACGTTCCGGTGCTGCTCGTGTCCGCGCTGGTCACCAACCGGGTCGCGGTGGCGCAATGGGGCCTGACGCGCGTGATCGCGAGCCTGGTCCGCGGCCTCTGCCTCCAGGTCACGCTGCCGCTTGCCGCCGAACTCGGCCACGACCATGCGATCGGCGACAAGGAGCGGCTGCGCCGGCTCTACGCCCATGGCTCGGTGTTCGTGACCGGCCTTGCCTGCCTGATAGTCGCCGGCCTGCTGCCGTTCTGGCCCGATTTCTTCGCGCTGTGGACCCATGGCAGCATCCCCTATGACGCGCCGCTCACGGTGACGCTGCTGCTCGGTTCGGCTGCGGTCGCGCCCTCGCTGCTGGCGCTCGGCTTTGCCAACCACAGCAATCGCGGCGAGCTTCTGATCCGGACCAAGGGACTTCAGCTCGTCGTCTTCCTGGTGCTGTCCTTCGTCCTGATCCCGCGGCTCGGGCCGCTCGGCGCCGCGTTCGCCGTGGTCGCCAGCGACATGCTGGTCCAGTTCGGTCTGCTCGCGTTGATGGTCATGAGGCAGACCCTGCATCATCCGTTCAGGCACATCACCTTCCTGATGCTGCTGGCCGTCGGCGTCGTGGCGTCGGGCTGGCTGATCGGGCTCGCGATCACCGCGCTCGTGCCGGGGAGCGGGCTCGTGCATTTCGTCGTGGAATGCGCGATCTGGTTGGCCGTGGTGGGCGTGCTCGCGAGCCCGCTGTTGAGTACGGCCTTGCGCCAGCGCCTGCGGGCGCTGATTCCGGCCTAGCCGGTCGTATTCAACGCGCGGTCAGCGCCAGCCGGTGCTTCAGCCGTTCGAGATGGCGGGCGAATTGCCGATGCCCGGCCTCGGTCTCCCCGGCAAACTGCGCGAGCCGCAGTTGTCCGGCCGCGCGCAGCCGCTCGCGCGTGCCGTCGGTGCGAAGGGCGACGATCGCGTCCGCCAGCGAGCGCGGATCGTCATAGTCGAACAGCAGCGCGGCATCGCCGGCCTGCGCCTTGAAGGCCTCGGGATAGATCACGGGCGTGCCGACCGCCCAGGCCTCCAT
>NZ_JBFUES010000748.1:0-3864 GCF_056403875.1 Bradyrhizobium sp. P2_E8 | reverse complement strand
GAACAGCACCGCGATCAGGCTGAACAGGCCGGGCCGGCCGACCATCCGCACCGCGATCCAGTAGCAGAAATTGCGCAGCGCCTGGACGCCGGCATCCGCGCTCTGGAACTTGACCGCAAAGACCTTCTCGTTGCGCACGAACAGCACGCCGAACACCGGCACCAGCGACAGCACCGCGACCAGCGCGATGATGGTGGCGGCGAGCCCTGCCTCGCCGAATTTGCGGATCAGATCGGAGCTGGAGAACTGGAGCGCGATGAAGGAAATGCCAGCGGTGCCGTGCGTCAGCACGCAGGCCGGCCCCACCACCAGCACCGCGTTCTTGAACGCGGTGAACTTGTCCTGGCCTGCGATCAACCGGTCGCGCGCGGCGAAGGTCAGCTGCATCGAGTCCGAGAAGCTGATGACCATGATGAGCGGCGTCATCACGTTCAGGAACATGTTGAGATTGAAGTTGGCCCAGCCGAGCGCGCCGAGCGCCAGCAGGATCGCGATCATCGGCGGGAACGCGGCCGCGATCATGAACGAGATCTTGCGGAAGAAGATGATGGCGATGACGCAGCCGGCGAGAATGYCGAGGATGTTGTAGGTCAGCCCGTCGCGCTCGACCGCGTTGCGGATCTCGAGCTGCATTACCGGCACGCCGGAGAGCTGCACGTTGAGCCCGGTGTCGCCGAGATCCTCCTTCATCAGCGCGCGGATGTCGGCGACGGTCTTGGTCAGCTTGCTGGAGGCAACCACCTCCGGATCGAGCGACAGCACGACCAGGGCCAGCGTGCCGTCCTCCGACAACAGCTTGCCGCGGATGATCTCGTTGTTCTTGACGGTCTCGATGAACTTGTCATAGGCCGCGCCCTCGGGCAGCTCGGGCGGGAACAGCGCCGCCGGCAGCTTGCCCGGCGCCGGCGCCTGGCGCGCCGAGAACAGCGAGACCAGCCCGCGCGTGCCTTCAACCAGCTGCATGTCGGTGATGAAGTCGCGCAGCTTCTCGAGGTTGTTCCGGGCCAGCAGGTTCTTGCCTTCGACCACCACGAGGACGTCGAACTCCTCGGCCGGAAACTTCTTCGTCACCTCTTCGTACTGGTGGAATTCGCGGGTGTCGGAGCGGAACAGCTGCGACAGCGAATCGTCGATCTTGATCCGGTGGATGCCGAATACGGCGCCGACGATCAGGATGAGGAGGACCACGCAGGAGACGATCGGCGCCCGGACGGCGATCAGCCCGATGCGCTCCAGCCCGAAGGCGATGGAGGACGCAGGCCCCTGCTCGACCTTGTCGACATGAACCTCACTCTCGCTGTGCTTTTCGAGCATGCCTTATCCAGTTCCTAAATCGGCTCGGTCTGTGAGCTTATTGCGCTCCGCGAACGGCTTGAAAACGCCATACCAATGGGAGGCTTGCCCTTTGAAAATGCGCGGAAAATCGCCGCGAGGGGTTTAGCAGGTCCATAGCCTCCCTCGCAAGCAGGCGAAGTGTGGCCAAATCGATCAAGATGTGGCGATTTTGCCGGAATGCCCGTTATTCGGGCAAGGCCGTGCCAATTCGACGCGGTGCCCGGTCCGCGCTCTCGTCTTTCAGCGCTACGCCGGTGACCTCCCTTGCCAGCCCCTCGCGGACGAGCCAGGCGATCTTAAAGGCGGCCTCGTCATAGCTCAACCCAGCGTAGTGGATGTTCGATACGCAATTCCGCTCGGCATCGGTGCGGCCCGGCTTCGGCGCGAAGGTCAGATAGGCACCGAGACTGTCGGGCGCAGACAGGCCGGGCCGCTCGCCGATCAGCGTCACGACCATGCGCGCGCCGAGAATGGCGCCGATCTCGTCGCCGAGCGCGACGCGCGCGCCTGAGGCGACGACGACATGGCCGAGCGCGACACCAGCGTCGGCTGCGAGCAGCGGCAGCAGGCGCGTCACCAACGCCACCGCATGGGCGTGGACCGCCGCCGCCGACAGGCCGTCGCCGATCACGATCGCAAGCTGGCATGGCCTTGAGGCGATTCGCGCCAGAGCCTCGACCGAGCCGGCATCAAGCTGCCGTCCCAGATCCGGCCGCCGCAGATAGTCCCTGCGATCGACCGCCTGGCTCCTCGCCTCGGTGACGGCGAGACCGAGCGCGTCGAGATCTGCGACCAGATGCGGCACATCGAGGACCGCGTGCACGGCATCGCGGGCACGGGCGTGGTCCAGCGTGAAATCGAGCAACGCCCGCGTCGGAACGCTCGCACCGCTGCGGCCCAGCGCAACGCGCGCGGGCGTGAACGACCGTAGATCGAGGGTCGGGCGGCGCGGGACGGCCGGATCAGACATGTCGCGTCATTCGGCGGGAACGGAGGCCTCGCGCAGCCGCAGCGAATAGTTCGAGGCGTTCTGCTTGCCGCTGGAGGCCGCGCGCGCAAAGGTGATGAGATGGTGCGCGATCAGGGTGCACCCGATCAGCCCTTCGAGGTCGCCGCGCTTGATGCGCCCGAGCGCGAACTTCCAGAACACGCGCTTGTAGTCGCCGAGCACGCCCACTTTCCAGAAGATGTTGCGCAGCATGACGAGACCGCGCCGGATGTTGGGCCAGGTCTTCATCTCGTCCGGCGTCGGCATCTTCAGGCGGTGCACATAGACGTTGTCGCATTGATACTGGAAGCGCGCGTAGACCTTCTCGGGCTCGTAGGCGACGCCCATGGCGTGCTTCCAGGACGCGACGACATCGTCATAGGGCAGCAGGAAGTCGACATTCGAATCGCGGCCGTCGTCTTCGATCAGGCGTCCCTCGCGCTCCAGACGGTCCCACAACGGCGTCTTCGGCAGCGCCTGGAGCAGGTTGATGGTGAGCAGCGGAATCCGGGACTCCTCGACGAAGGCCAGCAGCGCCTCCGAGGTGTTCGGCTTGTCGGTGTCGAGCCCCATGATGATGCCGGACACCACCTCCATGCCGTAGGAGTTGATCGTTTGCACGCCCTCGAGGATCGGGACCATCATGTTGTGGTCCTTGTGCATCGCCTTCAGCGCGTCGGGATCGGGCGTCTCGATGCCGCAGAAGATGGTGATGAAATAGGCCTCGCGCATCTTCTCAAGGATCTCTGGCCGCTTGGCGATGTTGAGCGTCGCCTCGCAGGCGAGCCGCACCACATAGCCGGTCCGCTTCTGCCATTCGATCAGATGCGGCAGCAGGTCCATCGCCGCCTTGCGGTTGCCGATGAAATTATCGTCGACGAAATAGACCGTGTCGGTCATGCCGCATTCGCGCAGGCGGTCGAGCTCCGCGATGATCTGCTCCGGCGACTTGAGGCGCGGATTGCGACCGTAGAGACCGGGGATATCGCAGAACTCGCACTGATAGGGGCAACCGCTGGAATATTGGATGCTGCCGAGAAAGTATTTCTTCACGTCGGCGAGCTCATAGGCCGGGATCGGAAATTCCGTCATCGGCACGCGGTCCTTGGTGGTGAGCACCACCTGCGCCCCGGGACGCGACGTGTCGCGCGCCAAGATCTCGATCAGCTGGTTGGTGGCGTCACCGAGCTCGCCGACATGCAGATAGTCGAACGACGGGTAGTAGTCCGGGCAGGCGCTGACGGAGGGACCGCCGAGCGCGACCGGGAGATCGAATTCATGGGCGCGCCGGCAGATGTCGTTCATCTGCTGGCGCTGGATGTGCATGCCGCTGACGAAGACCACCTCCGCCCACGCGAACTCTTCCTTGGTCGCGCGACGGAGATTCTCATCGACGAATTTGACCTGCCACTCCTTGGGCAGATAGGCCGCGAGCAGCAAAAGCCCCTGGGGCGGCTTGAAGGCGCGGACGCCGTCTGTTAGCGGGTAGGAGTGTTCGAACGTTCCGAACGACGAGGTGTACCGCGGAAACACGCACAGAA
>NZ_JBFUES010000747.1:0-3866 GCF_056403875.1 Bradyrhizobium sp. P2_E8 | reverse complement strand
CGGTGTGGCTGCCGGTCGCGAGCGGCACGGCGGCGTCGAGGAAGGACTTGGCCTTCGCGATCACCTTGTCGCCGCGCGCCTTGTTGTAGCCCTTGCCGCTCTCGGACGGATCGTGCGGGATGGCGTCGGTGCCGTAGAAGGCGTCATAGAGCGAGCCCCAGCGCGCGTTCGCCGCGTTCAGCGCATAGCGCGCATTGGTGAGGGGCACGACGAGCTGCGGGCCGCAGATCTTGCCGATCTCCTCGTCCACATTGGCGGTCTCGACCTTCTGCGTCGCCGGCTCCGGGACGAGATAGCCGATCTCCTTCAGGAAGGCGGTATAGGCATTGAGGTCGAACGCCTTGCCCTTGCCCGCGCGGTGCCAGTCGTCGATCTTGGCTTGCAGCGTGTCGCGCACCGCGAGCAGCGCCCGGTTCTTCGGCCCGAGGTCCTTGATGATGGCGACAACCCCGGCCCAGAACGCATCCGGCGCGATCCCCGTTTTCGGGGCCGCTTCCTTGGCGATGAAGTCAAACAGGACGGGAGCGATCTTCAATCCGTGGGCGTCGACGCGTTTCATGATGGTCTTTCTTGTTGGAAATGGCTGTTTTTTGGCTGCTTTTGACCCGACAGCAGCAAAATGCGCTTCAAGGGAGCGGCTTTCGGGGTCCTATTAGCCCCAAAAACGGGGCGGTGAGAAGACCCCCAGGGGTTTGTCAAAATGTCAAGAAAAGGTGCGGGCGGCAGCTCGTTTTACACGATCGAGCCCGACTGCCTGCCACACGCACAAATGCGCTCCCTCCCCCCGTGCGGGGGAGGGCGGGGGAGAGGGGTAGCCCAGGAAAACTTGTGTCCGGAGTCGAGCGGAATTCTTGCTCACATGAGAGAGTGTGCCGTGCGGCACCCCCCTCCCTAACCCTCCCCCGCAAGGGGGGAGCGAACGCACTGCATGCGCGGATGCTGCGAGCGAACCAGCGAAAGCGCGGCCGTCAAATATTCGCGGCGAGATCCACGACTTCGTCGAACAGCACGCCTGATGTCTTCAGCATCTGTTCGATCTCGTCTACCGCCTCGGCGACTGTCCGTGTCGACGTGTCGATCACGAGCTCGGCCGCTTGCGGCGCCTCGTAGTCGTTGCCGATTCCGGTGAACGACGCCAGCGCGCCGGCGCGTGCCTTCTTGTAGTGGCCCTTGGGGTCGCGCTCCTCGCAGACGCCGGCCGGTGTCGCGACATGGATCTCGCGGAACGCGGTGTCGGCGATGCGGCGCGCGGTGGCGCGGTCTTCGCGGGCGGGCGAGACGGCGGCGACGATGGCGATGTGGCCGTTGCGGGCGAGATGCGTCGCGACTTCAGCCAGGCGGCGGATGTTCTCGCTACGGTCGGCAGCGGAGAAGCCGAGATCGTTGTTGAGGCCTGCGCGCAGCGTGTCGCCGTCGAGCAGGATCGGCGAGCCGCCATTGGTGAACAGCCGCCGTTCCAGCGCCTTCGCCAGCGTCGACTTGCCGGAGGCCGGCAGGCCCGTGAGCCAGACCACGGCACCGTTGTGGCGGTAGCGCGCGGAGCGCTCATCCAGCCGCAGCGCCGATTCCACCGGCACGATGTCCACGGGCTCGGCGCGCTGGCCGGCATCGACCGACAGCACGAGGCCGCCACCGGCGATGCGCCCGGAGACCTCGATCACGAGACGTCCGGTACGCGGATTCTCGGTGTAGGGATCGGTGGCAATCGGATTCGAAAGAGAAATGTCGATCTCGCCGACATGGTTGCGGCCGATCGCCTTGTTCTCGACGCTCGACAATTCGCCGGGATCGACCGCCTTCTCGATGGCGACGACGGTGGCGCGGCTTTCCTTCGGTCCGCAGCGGACCAGGAGCTGGTCGCCCTTGGCCAGCGGCTTGTCGTGCAGCCAGAAGATGCGCGCGCGCAGACGGCGCGTCTCGCGCGGGGCACTGCCTGTATGCGCGACGATGTCGCCGCGCTCGATGAACAATTCGCGGTCGAGCGTGATGCCGACCGAGCGGCCCGCGCCCTGACGTCCGGCAATCGGCGTTGCCGGCCAGCTCTCGACCGTCTTGATCCTGGCGATCTTGCCGGCCGGCATGATCACGATCTCGTCGCCGGCAATCAGGCTGCCGGATTCGATGCGGCCCGCCACGATGCGGCGGTCGTCGAACTTGTAGATCGCCTGCACCGGCAGTCGCAGCGCCAGCGCTTCCAGCGGCCGCGCCGGCTCGAGCTGGTCCAGCGCCTCGACCACGGTCGGTCCCTTGTACCAGCCGATGCGGTCGGTGCGCATCGCGACGCCGTCGCCGTCGCGTGCGGAAATCGGGATCACGGCCGTCGGCGTCACGCCGAGGCTTTGCAGATGCGCCGAAATCTCGTCGCTGATCTCCTTGAAACGCTCGGCGGAGAAATCCACGCGGTCCATCTTGTTGACGACGATCGCGACCTGCTTCACGCCGAGCAGATGCAGGAGATAGCCGTGCCGCCTCGTCTGGTCGCGCACGCCCTCGAGCGCGTCGATGATCAGCACCGCGCCGTCGGCCTGCGAGGCGCCGGTGATCATGTTGCGCAGGAATTCGGCATGGCCGGGCGCGTCGATCAGCACGATGTCACGCGAATTGGTGCGGAAGCGGATCTGCGTGGTGTCGATGGTGATGCCCTGGTCGCGCTCGGTCTGGAGCGCGTCGAGCAGGAACGACCATTCGAAGGGCATGCCGCGCCGCGCGCTGACGGCCTTCAGCATCTCCAGCTTGCCGTCGGGCAGGCTGCCGGTCTCGTGCAGCAGGCGGCCGACCAGCGTCGACTTGCCGTGGTCGACATGGCCGACGATGACGATGCGGACCTGCGGGCGCGTAGTGCCGTTCGGGGTCGCGGGCGAAGCGGGGGTGACGATCATGTTCATGGCCGCGTTGCGTCCTGAGGTCAGAGATAGCCGGCGACGCGCAGACGCTCGAAGGCGTCTTCGGTCTCGTGGTCGAGCGCGCGTCCCGCGCGCTCCGGCACCTTGGTCTGCTCGAGCTCGACCAAGATCTCGTCGATGGTCGACGCGGTCGAAACGACCGGGTTGGTGATGTCCTGATCGCCCAGCGAGCGGTAGCGCTTGCCGTTCTGCGACAGATAGAGCGGGATGATCGGGATGTTCTCGCGCTTGGTGTAGGCCCAGATGTCGGCCTCGGTCCAATGCAGGATCGGATGGATGCGCAAATGCGCGCCTTGCGGCGGCGAGGCGTTGAAATGATCCCAGAACTCAGGCGGCTGGTCGCGCACGTCCCAATTGCCTTCGAGGCCGCGCGGCGAGAACACGCGCTCCTTGGCGCGGGTGGCCTCCTCGTCGCGGCGGATGCCGGCGATCAGGCCGTCGAAGCCGTATTTGCCGAGTGCCATCTTGAGACCTTCGGTCTTGCGCGCGGCGGAACGGGCGGCCGGCGGCAGCGTTGGGTCGACGGCATCGATGGGCGGGCAGGGCTCGACGCGCAGGTCGAGATCCCACTCCTTGCCGTAATGATCGCGGAAGCGATACATCTCCGGAAACTTCTTGCCGGTGTCGACATGGAGGGCCGGGAACGGCATGCGGCCGAAGAACGCCTTACGCGCCAGCCAGATCATGACGTTGGAGTCCTTGCCGAGCGACCACAGCAGGGCGATCTTCTTCAGGCGGGCGAAGGCCTCGCGGAAAATGTAGATGCTCTGCGCCTCGAGCTGGTCCAGATGGTCCATGCTGGGCGCAACATCAGCAGAAAATTCTTGCGAGCCCGAGCGTCCGATGAGGGCGGGGCTGCTCACTCCGACAGCTGCGGAATCGTCCTTGAGAAGATGCATCGCTGCCACTATGCGTTTGGAGGCGTAAATTCTAGAGTTGCAGCGCTGAAGAGAAGAAAAAATT
>NZ_JBFUES010000746.1:0-3866 GCF_056403875.1 Bradyrhizobium sp. P2_E8 | reverse complement strand
TCGTCGGACCAGTCCGCGCTCTCGACCGCGCTGACCGACATCGACACGGCGCTCCAGCAGAGCCGCTCGAGCGACCAGACGAGCGGCACGCGTCCCTCCAAGGACGACATGAAGTCGAAGATCGACGACCTCATCTCCAACGAGGTGTCGAACGGGACGCTGACCTCGGAGCAGGCCGAACAGCTCAAGGGCGTGTTTCAGTCCGCCTTCGCCAGCGGTCCCGGTGGTGCGGGCGGAGCCGGTGGTGCAGGCGGGCCGCCGCCCGGTCCGCCGCCGGACGACAGCTCTTCGGATTCGTCCTCCACGGATTCCACCAGCAGCACGTCGAGCGATTCGACGACGGCGGAGATTCTCCAGCAGTTCCTCCAGGCGCTTCAGCAATCGCAATCGTCGGCGTCGTCGTACGGTGCCAACGGCAGCTCGTCCGGCAACTCGGACTTCTCCGCACTCCTGATCGACTACAAGAGCTGACCTGAGCGACGCAGGTCGGCGCAGTCCCCGCCACGCTCGTGCTTCTCCCAGGGCGCATGATCGTCGGCGGGGAACTGTGCATCCGGAAACGTTCCTGCGTGACTTAGGAACTTTCACTGCAACGCAGCGCCACGGTTATGCGACGAAATCGCCGCAGCTGAGGAACTGCACGTGATCGGCGCTGTTTTCTCCATACGAGTTTTTGCTGAAGGAGAGGACAACAATGCTGATGAAATCAATCGCCGCCGGCCTTGCCGGCACCGCGCTGCTTGCGACCGTTGCGTTCGCGCAAAATCCGACCGCCACCACGGACAAGGCGCCGGCTGCGGCCACCACCACGACGACCACGACTGCGTCGGGTGAGTGGCGCGCGTCGAAGATGGCGGGCCTGAAGATCTACAACGACGCCAACGAGAGCATCGGCTCGATCAACGATCTGCTGATGGACAAGAGCGGCGCCATCAAGATCGCCGTGATCGGTGTCGGCGGCTTCCTCGGCATGGGCGAGCATCTGGTCGCCGTGCCCTATGACAAGTTGAAGTTCGTCAATGAGGCCGTCGCCTATACCGGCGCCGCCACAAACCCGAGCGCCAAGCCGGGTGCGACCACCACGACCGGCGCCGCGACCGGCACCGACAAGACCGCGACGACCGCGACGGTGGCGTCCAAGTGGTATCCGGACCACGCCGTGTTCAACGCGACCAAGGACGAGCTGAAGAACATGCCCGAGTTCAAGTACTCGGAGTAATGCGGTTCGCGTGACGACTTGAACGAAGCKCGCCCGGTTTTTACCGGGCGCGCTGTCATGTCATTTTTCGTCATCGTGAGATGTTGACCCTCACCCTGATGTTGACCCTCACCCTGAGGAGCCGCGCTTGCGGCGTCTCGAAGGCCGAGGCCACCAGCCGGGCCTTCATCCTTCGAGACGCTTGCTTCGCACGCTCCTCAGGATGAGGAATTGGCAGCGAGGGAAAGCCTCAGTGCGTCACCAGCGGGCAGCCGCCCTTGTCGAGCGGACGGAATGCCTCGTCGCCCGGCACGGTGGCGATCAGCTTGTAGAGGTCCCACTCGCCCTTGGACTCCKCGGGCTTCTTGACCTCGAACAGATACATGTCGTGGACCATGCGGCCGTCGACGCGGATCTTGCCGTTTTTGGCGAAGAAATCGTYGACCGGCGTTGAGCGCATCTGTGCCATCACCTTCGGCGCCTCGTCGGTCTTGATGGCGTCGATCGCCTTCAGATAGTGCATGGTCGCCGAATAGAGACCGGCCTGGATCATGGTCGGCATGTGCCYGACCTTCTCGTTGAAGCGTCTCGAGAAGGCGCGCGTCTCCTCGTTCATGTCCCAGTAGAACGCATCGGTGACGATCAGGCCCTGCGTCGCCTTGATGCCGAGCGAATGCGTGTCGGTGATCTCCTGCAGGAGCGCGATCATCTTCTGGCCGCCTTGCGTCAGGCCGAACTCGGCGGCCTGCTTCAGCGCATTGGTGGTGTCGCCGCCGGCGTTGGCCAGCGCGACCACCTTGGCCTTGGAGGCCTGGGCCTGGAGCAGGAAGGAGGAGAAGTCCGACGAGTTGAGCGGATGACGGACCTCGCCGAGCACCTTGCCGCCGCTCTCCTTGACCACGTTGGCGGCGTCGCGCTGCAGCGCCATGCCGAAGGCATAGTCGGCGGTGACGAAGAACCAGCTGTCCTCGCCGCGCTTCACCATCGCCTTGCCGGCGACGTTCGACAGCGCATAGGTATCGTAGGTCCAGTGCACCGTGTTGGGCGAGCAGGCAACGCCGGTGATGTCGGACGAGCCGCCGCCGGAATTGATGTTGATCCTGTTCTTCTCGCGCGTCAGCGCCGAGATCGGCAGCGCGACCGATGAGGTCGGCACATCGAAGATCGCGTCGACCTTGTCGTTGTCGTACCAGTTGCGGGCGATGTTGACGCCGACGTCGGGCTTGTTCTGGTGGTCGGCGGCGACGACCTGGACCGGTTTGCCGGCGACCTTGGCGCCGTAATCGGCGACCGCCATCTCGACGGCGGCGAGCGAGCCCTTGCCGGTCGCGTCCGCATAGAGGCTCGACATGTCCGTGAGCACGCCGATCTTGACGACGTCATCGGAAATCTGCGCCTGCGCGGCGCCCGACGTGGCGGCGAGGGCCAGGCCGGCCGCGACGGCGGCGAAGAGTTTTTGCATGTTGTTTCTCCCTGTGTGTTGTTGTTTGGGCGTTGTTTGCAGGGATTGTTCTAGCGACAAACGGTCGCGGCAGCTAAGCCAAAGATGCGTGAGGGGGGTGAGAAATAAGCAGGGGGATCTGTCGTCATTCCGGGGCGCGCCCCCTTGGGCGCGAGCCCGGAATCCATTCATCCACCGTCGCTGCGGCCCGATGGATTCCGGGCTCGCGCTGCGCGCGCCCCGGAATGACAGCGGACGCCTTTCAGGCGCTGCTGCCTTTGAGCCGTTCGTTGCGTCGGCGCAGGCCTTCCAGGGTGGCGAGGAGGATGACCGATACCGTCGTCAGAACCACCGCCGCTGCCGTGATGGTCGGGCTGATGTTCTCGCGGATGCCGCTGAACATCTCGCGCGGTAGGGTGCGCTGCTCCGGCCCCGCCATGAACAGCACGATCACCACCTCATCGAAGCTGGTCGCGAAGGCGAACAGCGCACCTGAGGCGAGGCCGGGCAGGATCAGCGGTAGGATCACGCGGCGGAACGCATAGAGCGGCGAGGCACCGAGCGAGGCGGCGGCGCGTGCCAGATTGGTGTCGAAGCTTTGCAGCGTCGCGCCGACCGTGATCACCACAAAGGGCGTCGCCAGCGCGGTGTGGGCCAGGATCAGGCCGAGATAACTGCCGGTCAGTCCGATCGGCGCGAAGAAGAAATACAGGCCGACCGCGGTGATGACACCGGGCACGACGACCGGCGACAGCACGAACGCCAGCACGAGCGGCTTGAACCGGCTCTTCCACTGCGCCAGCCCGAGCGCGGCCAGCGTCCCCAGCACCATCGACAGCAGGGTCGAGGCGACGCCGATGATCATGCTGTTCTTCAGCGAGTTCATCCAGCGCG
Source organism: Bradyrhizobium sp. P2_E8 (assembly GCF_056403875.1). Lineage (NCBI taxonomy): Bacteria > Pseudomonadati > Pseudomonadota > Alphaproteobacteria > Hyphomicrobiales > Nitrobacteraceae > Bradyrhizobium > Bradyrhizobium sp. P2_E8. The sequence goes on along the minus strand of NZ_JBFUES010000746.1, from coordinate 333 downwards.
GCGAATTGATGAAGTCGTCGTACCAGCGCAAGGAGAGGCCTGGCAGCGGATAGGTGAGGTACGAGCCCGAGCTGAACGACAGCGGCATGATCGCAAGGATGGGCGCGATCAGGAAGAAGAATACCAGCGTGGAGACAATGATGGTCGCGGTCCACGCGATGCGCTGGCTGGGCGTGCGGAGGGACGAATGATCGCTCAATTCTTCATTCCTCCCGTGACGTGCTGTCCCTGCACCAGCTTGCCGTAGACGAGCGCGAGCACAACGGTGGCCAGCAGCAGCACCGCACCGAGCGCCGAAGCAAGGCCCCAATTGGCCGTCTCGGTCGTGTAGAG
>NZ_JBFUES010000745.1:0-3875 GCF_056403875.1 Bradyrhizobium sp. P2_E8 | reverse complement strand
CGGTTGCGAAAAGCTCGCGCCTGTGCGGCTGGTGCCGGAAGGCGTCAGCGACGCCATCGTCCGCATGCAGGACGAGGCCTTCGACGGCTTTGGCGCGATCGTCGATGCCATCATGACCCAGGCCGAAGCACGCCTGAAAATCCTCAACAAGCGCACCCGCGAGACCTGCCCGGCCTCCGACCTCGTCATCGGCCTGCAATGCGGCGGCAGCGACGCGTTCTCCGGCGTCACCGCGAACCCCGCGGTCGGCTTCGCCGCCGACCTCCTGGTGCGCGCCGGCGCCACCGTGATGTTCTCGGAAGTGACCGAAGTGCGCGACGCCATCCAGCTCCTGACGCGACGCGCGATCAACGAGGACGTCGGCCGCGCGCTGGTGCGCGAGATGGCCTGGTACGATTCTTATCTCGCCCGCGGCGGTGCCGATCGCAGCGCCAACACCACGCCCGGCAACAAGAAGGGCGGTCTCGCCAACATCGTCGAAAAATCGCTGGGCTCGATCGTCAAGTCCGGCTCGTCCGCCATCACCGGCGTGCTCGCGCCCGGCGAGAAGGCGACGCAGAAGGGCATGCTGTTCGCGGCAACGCCCGCTTCCGACTTCATCTGCGGCACGCTCCAGCTCGCCTCCGGCATGACGCTGCAGGTGTTCACCACCGGCCGCGGTACGCCCTACGGCCTTGCGGCTGCGCCCGTGATCAAGGTCGCAACCCGCAGCGAGCTCGCGCGGCGCTGGAAGGACCTGATCGACTTCGATTCGGGCAGCATCGCCACCGGCGAGAAGACCATCGAGGAGTGCGGCTGGGACCTGTTCCGCCTGATCCTCGACGTCGCCAGTGGCCGCACCAAACCGTGGTCGGACCGCTGGGGCATCCACAACGACCTCACGCTGTTCAATCCGGCGCCGGTGACCTGAGGGGTCACTGACTTTCCATCAGGTGCATGTCGCTCAGCGTGACCGGAAGGCTGCGCGTGACGAGATCCACTATCGCCGTGCGCAGCCGTTCCCCCGACGCCGGACCGTCAAACGTCTCGTCGACCGGCCCGCTCGGACCGGCGAGCCGCATGGTCCCGGTGTTGTCGAGCGGCGCGGCCGCCCGCTTCTCGATCACGTCAAACGACTTGCCGTCGATCACGCGGACCTCGTAGAGCGCGTGGATCAGCCCGTAGTCCGCAAACAGCGTCCGGTATTGGACGAGCCCGATGCCCTCGACGTTGCGGCCGCTGCCGAGCTTGGATCTTGCCCTTGTAATGACGATGTAGGCATCCAGCCCCTGCGGAGCGACATCGCTGCGAACCAGCTCCTTGAACGGATCGCTGCGCAGCAGATTGACGGGCGCGACCGCCGAATCCCTGATCGCGGCGAACGCGGCACGCCTGTAGCTCACCGGCTGCACGCGAAAGCGTCCGCTCAAGAGCTTCGTCGCCTGCTGGACGATCATCTCGTCGAGCCCCCAGGCGCTGATCGAGGCGCTCTGCCCGGTATTGCCGAGCGCGGTCAGCCCGGCCTGCGTCAGGCTCATCTCCTCGCCGATGGCCGAGACGATGCCGACGGTCTTGATCGCCTGGAGCCGGTTCGCGCGCGTCTCGAACGCCGCGGCGGCACTGAGGGCGACGGAAGCGACCGCGAGGGCAATCCATAGAACGGCATGACGGCGCATGGCGACCTATCGAATCCTGAAGTCGAACGAATAGGACGCGCCCAGGCCGATCGTGGTCTGGTTCGACGATCCCCGCAGCTTCACCAGCGGGCTGTCCGCGGCGTCGCCAAGCAGCTTCTCGTACTCGACATAGGCATGGACCTCCCACTGCGGATTGATGCGATAGGAGATCTGGCTGCCGAAGCCGACCGAGTGCGCACCGCCCCTGGCATCGTACATCGGCAGTCCCGACGCGAGCGCCTGCGTGGCATCGACGCCGAAATACGGTGCGGTCGCCTTGGTGCTTTTCCAGGTGAAGCGCGGGCCGGCCGAGATCGTAAGCCTCTGGATCAGCGGCACGATGACGTCGGCGGAAACGTCGGCCGCCGTGCCGGTATGGCCACCCACGCCCTGGCGCAATTCGCTGCGCAGGCGCAGCCAGTCGACCGGGTAATATTCGACGAAGCCGCCGAGCTCGTATGCGGCTTTGACATCGCCAAGGCCTGTCAGCTCGGAATATTTGTCGCTCTTGCGCGACGAGACGTATTTGAATGCAGGCCCGGCGCGAAAATAGCCGACGTCGAGCAGCRCAATGCTGGCGCTGTCGCGGGGGCCGCGAAACTGGTCGATCGATCCGGCACGGCGAATGGAGAAGATCGGGATCGGGCGGAATTTTCCGTTCTTCGACCCGACGAAGTCCGGTGTGTATTCGCCGCCGATACCGACCATGACGGTCCAGTTGCCGGAGGGCGAGGGCAGCATCGGCAGGTCGAACGGTGGGGCCGGCAGCGTGAACGCAGTCTGCGCCGATGCAGACTGAGGGATCGCCGTGATCGCGCCGAGCGCGGCAAGGAATGYACTCAGCAAGCTCTGCTGCGCGCTCGCCGCACGATCGAGAGCGGCTTCGTCAAATTGCTTCATTACGGGGCCCCGGACCGGCCCTGCTGGGCCTGGTCGACTGGTGTGGTTGGAGCCACAGCATGTGATCCGGCAAAATTGCCCCAAGATTGCAGGGCGCAGGGCCACCGCCCCAATCCGTTCCCGGCGCTCGCCAGGTGCGCCGCAGGACCAACATTGCCCGAACATTGCCCGGGACGCGTTCACGCTCCGAACTTTGACCGCGCGTGCCGGTGAGCGCCCTCGTCCCTGCCTTTTATTCGCCAAGCTCGCTGCCTTAAAGGGAACCTCGCGCACGAACCGAAATGCCGGAATTCGGCCAGGGGGCGTCAAGGTCGGGGTTTTGTTGCCCCAGCAGAGTCAAGGACGACCCGCGTGCGCTCGCTCGTGATCGAAGACGAACCGCAGATCGGCGCCTATGTCAGCCGCCTGCTCGGGCAATTGCACGGCGTCGTCGACCTCGTCGGCTCGATTGCCGACGCCCGCCAGGCGCTGGACAATTTCAAATACGATCTCGCCATCGTCGACCGGATGCTGCCGGACGGCGATGCGCTCGAGGTGGTCACGGCGCTGAGCCGGTCGCCGGAACGCCCCGCGATCATCATGCTGACGTCCAAGGACGCCAAGGAGGACGTCGTTGACGGCCTCAACGGCGGCGCCGACGACTATCTCGGCAAGCCGTTCGAGCCGCAGGAGCTGATCGCGCGGGTGCGCGCCGTGTTGCGGCGGCCTCGCCTGCTCGCACCCGCGGTGCTGTCGCTCGGCAATGTCGAGCTGCATCTCGGCAGCAACGAGGCGGTGGTCGCCGACACCAAAATCCTGCTGCGGCGGCGCGAGGCGCTGATCCTCGGAGCGCTATTGATGCGGCGCGACCGTGTCATCACACGCGCCGCCCTGATCGAGGAGATCTACGGCTTCGACGACGAAATCGAATCCAACACGCTCGAAGCGCAGGTCTCGCGCCTGCGGAAGAAACTGGCCGCGCTCGGCGGCGACGTCGAGATCCGCAGCATGCGCGGCATCGGCTACATCCTGCGGCTGGCAACACCGCGATGACGTCGATCGCCCGGACCTTTGCGCTGTCGCTAGGTATCGCCGCGACGACGATTTTCCTGATCATGCTCGGCCTCTTCATCTGGCGCTATCCGATGGAGGAGCGCGAGTTCAGGGCTTGCCGGGTCGTGGCCGCCGTACTCGATCGCGCCACCATAGTCGAAGGGCAGAACTTGACGGTGCGCCCGACGCGCGCCCTCGAGGAGCTGAAAGCGGACAGTCCGAACCTCTGGTATGTCGTGTCCGCGGGCGAGCTGGTCAGCGAGTACGGCAGTGAACGCCGGCCCGCCC
>NZ_JBFUES010000744.1:0-3877 GCF_056403875.1 Bradyrhizobium sp. P2_E8 | reverse complement strand
ACGTTGGCGAGTCCCGTGCCCTGCCAGAGGTCGCCGCCATCGACGAGCAGCGAGTGGTTTTCGCCGACGTCGCCGCGCAAGCGGTCGATCAGCGTCTTCAGATGAGCAAAGCCGCCGAGCTTGCCGAAGCGGCCCGCGGATTTCTCGAACTCGAAGCAGGTGAAGGCATAGGCATCGGCGCTGTCGGGCCGGATGTTGAAGCGCTCCAGGAAGGCGCGTCCGACCAGATGCGGTGGTCGCCCTGCCATGTCGCCGATGCCGATATTCACGCTCGGCTCGCGGAAATACACCGGATTGAGCTGCGCATGCGTATCGGTGATGTGCAGGATCCGCGCACGGCCGAAACGCTCGATGTCGTAGATGCTCGCCGCTTCAGTGCCGCGCGCGAGCCGCGGCAGGCTGAGCGATGCCGCGGCAACGCCTGCACTCTTCAGGAAATCACGGCGGCGGATCGCCATCCAGAATCCTCCGCGCCTCATCGGCAGTTCAGTTGAGGTCCAGTCTAGCGGATTTCCATCGCCTTCCAGGCGTCTTTTTCGGACGTGGCCTGGAAGATCGACGCCTTCGCCAGCGCCTCGGCCTCCTGGGCTGCAGCCACGGCGCGGTCGAAATCGCCGCCGTCGGCCGCCTTCTTCGCCGCCGCCAGCGTCGAGACGGTCACGGTCCACTGATTGCGCATGCCGGCTGCCTCCTTGGAGGCGGCTTCGGCGGCGGCATAGGCCGCCTTGTAATCCGCCTCATTTGCCGCGCGCGCCGCTGGCGCGAGGCTGAGGGCGAGCAGCATGGCGAGGGGAAGTGACCGCTTCATGGCCGCGCTCCCGGCCCTGATATCGGCAGGCCATTGGCGACGTAGGAGAGGAAATATTCGACGTCGCGATATTCATCCGCCTGCGGCTCCAGCGGAACCGCCCGGGTCTGGCTGTTGCAGGTGACGAAGCGGCGGCTGGTCGTGCCCATGCCGCTCCATTCGGAGCGGTAGATCGGCATCGCGTTCAAAATGCCGAGCGCCGGCGCCAAAATCTCAGCGCGGATGCGCTCCCCCGGGCTCTGCACGTGGCAGCTCGCGCAGGAGAAATTCATCTGGCCGCGCCTTGTGTAGAAATAGCGCTTGCCGTTCTCGAACGCGGCGAGCGCGCGGGGATCGTCGGGGATCTTGATGTCCATCGGCTTGCCGCGCGAGGTGAAGGCCATATAGGCGGTCAGCGAGGCCATCTCGTCCTTGACGTAGGAATAGGGCGCTTCGCCATTGGCCTCGCGGCAGCGGTTGAGCGCGAGCTCCAGCGTGACGACCTTGCCTTCCTTCGTGTCGAAGTAAGGATAGTTCTGGCGGATGCCGATGCCGCCATTCGGAAAGCAGTCGGCATAGGTCTTGCCGTTCTTGAACGGGGTGGCGAACATTTCCTTGCCGGCGTCGAGCGCGAATTCGTAAGGCGGGAATTCTTCCTTCTCCTGCCACTGCCGCTTCATGTCCTCGTTCATGGAATAAGGACCGTTGACGAAATCCTCGTGCTTCACATCGGGAAATTTCTGGAAGTAGAAATTCTGGAACGCCTTTGCGTCGGCAACGGGGTCGACCTTGTCGGCCGCGATCACACGTGGAGAGGTGAGGGCGAACGCGACAAGCGTGGCGCTCAACGAGCCAAGCAGGAGGGCAGACCGGGCTTTCATCACGCGATCTTCGCGGTCGTCGTGTCCGACCCGCCCTTGTTGTCGGTCCAGGAGATCTTGAGGTCGTCGCCCTTCTTGGCGCCCTTGAAGCTGAACTTGACGTAGGGATCCTTGGAGACCGCGGTGCCCCAATCGGCGACGAAGACGTCCTTGCCGTTACATTCGAACTTCAGCTGCTGGATGAAATGCGCTGGGATCACCTCGCCCTTGGAATCCTTGACCAGGCCGGTGTCCATGGGGTGCTGGATCAGCGCCTGCACCTCGGTGATGTCGCCGTTGGATGTTGCGCGGACGCGAATGCTGGATGCCATGTCGATCTCCTTAGCCGCCGCAGCCGCCGACGGTGACTTTGACTTCCTTGGTCGCGCTGTAGAGCTTGCCGTCGGCTTCCACGATCGCGGTCACGTTGGTAGTCTTGGCCATCTTCAGCCGGTTGGCGACAGCAGGCAGCGTGCCATCGGGAATCCTGTAGGACGCCGCGAGCGCGTTCGGGTTCTCGGCCACGAAGAACGAGATCGAGGTCACCTTGTCGAGCGTCGTCGTCGCCGAGATCGGCACCACGCCGCCATTCTCGGCGATCTCCGGCGCATCCAGCTTGACCTTGTCGGAGGGCTCGACGGTTTTGCCGTAGAGCGCCTTGATCGCGTCCGCTTCGTTCTTCAGCTTGAACGCCTCTTCCGGATATTTGTCGTTGGCCGCGGCGCGCGCGGGAGCTGCGCCGAACGGCAGATTGCCGAGGCCGAGCAGCGCGACGGAGGCCGCGCCCTGAAGGATCAGGCGCCGCGTCGGATGAGGGCCGGTGGTCGTGGTCATCTGAACTCTCCTGGCGTGCCGGAAGTCACAGGGTTTGCAGGAAATCAACGATCGCGCTGATCTCCTGGTCGGTCAAAATCCGGTTCCGGCCGAACGGCGGCATCATGGTCTGCGGATTGCGCTTGGTCTCGTCGAAGATGATCGCGACCAGCTCGTTGCGATCGGGGTATTTTGCCTTGAGGTCCTTCAGCTCCGGGCCGATCGTTCCCGGCAGGTCGCCGCCCTTGATGACGTGGCAGGTCAGGCAATTGCCCTTGCCGCGGTCGAAGGCGAGCTTCCGGCCCTCGGCCGCAGCGGATTGCGCCCGCGCCGGGCTGGCGAGGCCGGTGGCGAAGGCCAGCAGGAGGAGCAGGGCAGGCGTCCGGGAAAAGGCGGTCAAGGCGTCATTCCGAGGCGTTATGGCGATGGTCTCGATCGCGGAAATAGCAGCGTTCCAAAGCACAAAGGGCATCGCCTGACAATCAAGACTATGCACGCGGCAAAATGGAGTTAATATCTTCCGCATTGCAACTAAAGAGATTATTTGTTCGGCCGATTGGCTCGTGGGTGCGGGCCGGCTGTTTCGAGGGCGTTTGGGCGCCCATCCCGTTTTCATCGTGTTCTCGTTTTTTCAAGGGGACCTCATTTGGCTGAATATGTCGTCGAATTTGGCAAGGACGGCGGACGGGTCGAGTCCGATGGGCGGCTCGATGCGCCGGCATTCCATCGCAATCACGAGCCGCTCTGGGCGGCGCTGGAGAAGCATCTGGCAGGCAGCACCGGCAACGTGGTCGAGGTCGGCAGCGGAACCGGCCAGCACGTGGTCCATTTCGCCCGCCATACGCCCGATCTGGTCTGGTGGCCGAGCGACCTCAACCAGCGGCACGTGAAGAGCATCGAGGCCTGGCGCGTCCATTCGGGCCTGCCAAACATCCGCTCGCCGTTGCGGATCGATCTCTCCGATCCCGGCTGGTGTCCGGAGATGCGAAGCGGGCAGGGGCCGACCAACCTCGCCGCCGTGTTCTGCGCCAACGTCATCCATATCGCGCCGTGGAGCGTGGCCGAAGGCCTGTTCGCTGGCGCCGGCCGCTATCTGCGCGCCGACGGCAAGCTGTTCCTCTACGGCCCGTTCAAGCGCGACGGCAAGCACACCGCGCTCAGCAACGCCGTGTTCGACACCTCCTTGCGCGAAGGCAATCCCGACTGGGGCGTGCGCGACATCGGCGATGTCGAGACGCTGGCGCGAGGCACAGGCCTTGGCCTGATCGATACGATCGAGATGCCTGCGAACAATCTGACGCTGGTGTTTTCGCGCTGAGTTGAGCGCGATCAGATCCGGACTATAGCCAGGAAAATGGTGCGCTCCCTCCCCCCTTGCGGGGGAGGGCGGGGGAGAGGGGCAGCCAGGCAAAAAGTG
>NZ_JBFUES010000743.1:0-3883 GCF_056403875.1 Bradyrhizobium sp. P2_E8 | reverse complement strand
GAACTGCTCGACCGCCTGGTGGATCATGGCGTCGGCAAGGCCGGAATGATGGCGGCGTGAACGCGCGCGCATCTCGATCCCGATCACCAGGACGGAGAGCACGGCGGCGACGAACCAGCCGAAGAAGAAGCCGAGCGGCTCGCCGGTGGGGTCACCGAGCAGCCAGAATTGCAGGATCGCCGTGATCAGCGCGACGGCACCGGTCGCGGCCATGGTCGCCGGTCCGTAGCCGCGGAACGCCGTGCCGGCCGCGATCTGGCTGCGGATCGCCACGATGTCGGCCAGTGCCTTGTCGAGATCGCGCATCGGCAACGCCAGAACCTCGCTCCACCCACGCCTGTCGGACGTGTTACTTTGTATTGCAAAGTATATAGCCTGGCAAAGTAAAGGCAAGCCGGAAAGTCGCCGCGAGGAGCCTGATCTCGAGCAGACAACTGCCGGTTGCGCCCCACCTCGTCCCGCGGATAAGATGGATTCAAAACCATTCCGGGGGAGAAAGTATGTGGCTCAAGTCATTTGTCGTTGCGTCTCTCTTGCAGGTGATCGTTGGCGGCATCGCGCATGCGAAAGGACCATTCGGCAGCGTCAATGTCGGCAACTGGATCGGCGGCGCCTTCAGCAATGACGAGACGGGCGCCTTCTCCCATTGCGCGGCGACGACGCCTTATGCGAACGGCGTCATCCTCGTCGTGAGCCAAAATGCCGCCGGCACATGGTCGCTCGCCTTTGCGAGTCCCAGCTACCGCTTCAACAAGGGCGAGAACGCCGCGATCGACGTGACCTTTGACGGGCAGGAGCAAGCCAGGCTGTTCGCCACGGCATACCAGTCCAACATGCTCACGGCCATCATGCCGCTCAACGTCGTGCGTACGTTTCAGAAGGCGAGCCTGATGGTGGCGACAGCCGGCCGCGCCGTTCTGAATTTCGATCTGACCTCGACCGGGCCGGTGATCGCCGCATTGGCCAATTGCGTGACCAAGGTGAAAGCCGACGGGCTCGACAAGGCCGGCGATTTCACCAAGATCGCCGCCAAGCCGCAGCCCGCGCCGGACAAGCAGGCGCCGCCGGCCGGCAGCAAGGCTGCCCGGACCAGGAGCGGCACCGGCTTCGTGGTCAGCGCGAACGGCCACATCGTCACCAACCATCATGTGATCGACGGCTGCGTCGGCGACATCAAGGGCAACCTCACCGGCGAGGCCTCGATGGTGCTGCGCGTCGTGTCGAGCGATGCAAACAACGATCTCGCCCTCTTGCAGGCGCCGTCGACAGTGACATTCAAGGACTTTGCGCGGATTCGCGACCGCTCGTTCCACTCCGGCGATTCGGTCGTCGCGATCGGCTTTCCCTACCATGGCCTGCTCACGTCGGACTTCACCGTGACGACCGGTATCGTGAGCTCGCTCAGCGGCATGCGCAACGACACGCGTTTCCTGCAAATCAGCGCGCCGGTGCAGCCCGGCAATAGCGGCGGCCCGCTGTTCGACACCACCGGTCAGATCGTGGGCGTGGTCACCGCAAAGATCCCCGTACTGCGCATCGCCGCTGCGACCGGCAACATTCCGGAGAACATCAACTTCGCCATCAAGACCGGCGCGCTGCGCGACTTCCTCGACAACAGCGTGGTGCCCTACCAGACCGCGGAGCCGAAGAGCGAGCTCAAGACCACCGACATCGCCGGCAACGCGCGGCCCTATACGATGCTGATCTCGTGCAACGGGACGGAGCAGGCGGACGCGAAGCGGTAGCTATCGGGTGCAAGGTACCCTGCCGCGTCATCACCCGCTGTCATTCCCCGCGACCCGGCTACGCCAAGGCTTCGCCGGGCTTCGGTCTAGGGGCGCCGAAGCTTCAGCGCAGGCGGCAGGCGGCAGGCGGGGAATCCAGTACACTGCGGCCTCTCGTCTCTATCACTCCCCTCTCGGAGTACTGGATCGCCCGGTCAAGCCGGGCGATGACACCCTTGATGTGGGCAGAGCGTACCCGCCCCCTCACCCGTGGCAGCACGCATCCTTCGCCGCCTGCGGCTCGTACTGGTCGCGCAGGCGCACCCAGTCCATCGGGTAGGGCAGCCCCTCCTCGTGACGGCCGAGCGGGGTGAGGTCGAGATACTGATAGGCGGCGTTCATCATGTCGAGGCCGCGGGCGAAGCAGGAATAAGTGTGGAAGATCTCGCCGGCCTCGTTGCGGTAGAACACGCTGATGCCGGGCAGCTCGGGACCGTAGAACGGCGTGGTGCCGAAATTGTACATCGGCTTGCCCGTGGCGATCTGCTCTGGCGAGAACGTCACGCCGTAATCCCGGTTGAAGTCGTTGCTTCCCGACGAAACCCAGTCGAAGGTCCAGCCCATCCGCGTCTTGAAGTCCTCGAGCTTTGCGATCGGCGCCAGCGAGATCGCGACCGTCGCGGTGTCGCGCGCCGCCAGGTGCGGCACCATGCGATCGAGACCGTCGRCCCAGAACGAGCAGCTCTTGCAGGCCGCTTCCCAGTCGGGCGCAAACATCACGTGCTGGACGACGAGCTGCGGACGCCCCTTGAAGAGATCGCCGAGCGTCACCTTGCCGCTCGGTCCGTCGAACACGTAGTCCTTGTCGACCTTGACCCAGGGCAGCGCGCGGCGCTCCTCGGCGAGGCGCTCGCGAGCCGCTGTGAGCTCCTTCTCATGCGCCATAAGGGCTTTGCGAGCCGCGATCCATTGCTCGCGCGATACGATCTGATGGGGTTGCATGGCGGTCTCCTCTGACGGAAATCAGGCGACGAAGGCATCGAGCTTATCGAGGAACGAGCTCCAGCCCCGCTGATGATTGTCGCGTGCGGCCTCGTCGAAGAACTGGGCGTGATGAAAGATCATCAGCGTGCCGGCGCTGTCAGGCTTGAACGAGATCGTGACCAGCGATTCGCGCTCCGGCGTCGAGTGCCAGGCCCAGCTGAACACCAAGAGCTCGTTCGGCACGACCTCGCGATAGGTGCCGCCGGCCTCGAAATATTCGCCGTCGTCGCTGACGAAGCTGATGCGGTAGCGGCCGCCGGTGCGAACGTCGAGCTCGGCGTTCAGCGTCGCCGGCTTCATGTTCGGCGGCCCGAACCATTGCGCTAGCTGCGCGGCCTGCGTCCAAGCGGCGTAGACTTTCTCCGGCCGCGCGCGGAGCCGGCGCGTGAGCGTGAGGCTTGGACGTTCGCTTGCGCGCTCGGCGTTGCGGGAATCGGCGTTGACGGCTGGGTTGGCCATGTCTCTTCCTCCACGAAGGCGGCAAGACGATCCAGATTGTCGGACCAGAACTGCGCGTAACGATTGAGCCAGTTCATCGCCTGCTCCATCGGCTGCGCGGTGAGCCGGCACGAGACCGTGCGACCGGTTTTCTCGCGCACGATCAGGCCTGCGTCCGTGAGCACATCGAGATGCTTCATGATCGCCGGCAGCGAGACCGGAAACGGCGCGGCCAGCTCGCTCACCGACAGGCTATCCCGCTCGCCGAGGCGGGCGAGAAGCGCACGCCGCGTCGGGTCGGACAGCGCCGCAAAGGTCCGGTCCAGCGTCTCGTCCTGATACTTAACCATGTGGTTTAGTATAAACGCGGACGAACGGCCGTCAAGCGGGAACCCGCGCGCGTGAAGCTGCACGACTGCGTGATCAGGCCGACCGATGTGCAGCGTGAAACGCGACCAGTGCGGCGCAACGAGCCGCGCGCGCCGGCGCGGCTCGGGGCCGTTTCATTCCAGGTCGACGAGACGACGCGCGCAAGAAAAAAGCCCTGCCGAACGGCAGGGCTCCATTTCCGATCATCGCAAGATCGCTACTCGACCTTCAGGCCGGCAAACTCGACGACCTTCTTCCACTTCTCGGTCTCGGCCTTGATCTCCTCGCCGAACGCCTCGGGGGTCTGC
>NZ_JBFUES010000742.1:0-3900 GCF_056403875.1 Bradyrhizobium sp. P2_E8 | reverse complement strand
GCAATCGGTCAGCGCCACGACGGCGTCGACCGCGATTTTCTGGGCTTCCATTGGGCTCACCTCGGCCTTGCGAGTAACCCCGGCCGAGACAGGCTAGGACTCATCCGTTAAATCGGCGTTAACCGTTCGGGCAGCATCGCCGATTCAGCCCGGCGGCCGTATACGCAAAACAACGCATTGCCGGGCGCCCGGCGGCTCAGCGTGCATTGATGCTCTTCTTCAGCAGCACAAACTGCTTCTTCAGCCGAGGCACGGCAAAGTCGGTGAATGCCCGCACCTTGGGCACCGAGAGCCGCCCCTGCGGGCAGATCAAATGCGCGGGCATCTCCGGATCCTGGTCGGCGGCCAGCACGATCTCGAGCTCGCCGCGCGCGACCTGCTCGGCCACCTGGTACGAATACATCCGCGCCACGCCCCGCCCGGCGACCGCGGACGCCACCGCCGCATAGGTGCTGTTGACGACGAGCCGCGGGGTGAACTGGACCGTCCGGGCTGCCGACGAGCCCGCCTGTGGCGCGAAGGTCCAGGAATTGGGCAGATGCGCCATCGCCACGATCTGATGCTTGGCGAGATCGCCGGGGTCAGTGATGCGCGGATGCTGCTTCAGATAGCGGGGAGCAGCGACCACGACGCGGCTGATCTCGCCGATCCGCATCGCCACCATCGCCGAATCCGCGAGATGGCCGATGCGAAGCGCGATGTCGATGCCCTCCTCGATCAGGTTGACCGCACGGTCGAACAGCAGGAGCTTTGCCGACACGGTCGGATAGGCGTCGAGAAACGCATCGAGGATCGGCCGCAGCACCATCTCCCCCGAGACCACCGGCGCGGTGATCGTGAGCAGGCCACGCGGCGCCATGCGCGGTCCGGCCGCGATGTCGTCGGCCTCCTCCAGCTCGGTGAGCACGCGGCGGCAGATCGCGACATAACGCTCGCCCTCCTCGCTCAGCTTGATCGACCGCGTCGTCCGGTGCAGCAGCTCGGCACCGACGCGCTCCTCGAGGAAGGCGATGGCGCGGCTCACCGCCGCCGGCGAACGGCCGAGCTTGCGCCCCGCGGCGGCGAGGCTGCCCTCGTCCACCGCAAGGACGAACACCTTCATCGCATCCAGACGATCCATGCGCTTCCCGCCGCCCCCTGAGATTCCTGCTGAAGGCTAGGCGTTCGCGCCGGCCGCCACAACCGCCGCAGGGCGCCGATCCGTCACTCGTTCGCGCCGCGAAAGAGTGTCTGCCGGACGGCGCGTATTCGCAGCCGGGCCGCCGCGGCCTATGTCACGACCCAAGCCGGCCACCGCCGGCGCAGTTCTCAAGCCAACAACAGGAGCCAGTCATGGGTATCGAGCAGAAAGTCGCCATCATCACCGGTGCATCGCAGGGCATCGGCGCCGCCCTGGTCCAGGGTTTTCGCGATCGCAACTATCGCGTCGTCGCAACGGCGCGCTCCATCAAGCCGTCGGGCGACGACGACGTCCTCGCCGTTCCCGGCGACATCGCCGACCGGGCCACCGCCGAGCGCGTGGTCTCGCAAGCCGTCGCCCGCTTCGGCCGCGTCGACACGCTGGTCAACAATGCCGGCATCTTCGTCGCCAAGCCGTTCACGCAGTACACCGCCGAGGACTATGCGGCGGTGATGGGCACCAACGTCGCCGGTTTCTTCAATATCACGCAGCTCGCCATCGCCGAGATGGAAAAGCAGGGCTCGGGCCACGTCGTGCAGATCACGACCACCCTGGTCGATCACGCCAATTCGAACGTGCCCTCGGTGCTGGCCTCGCTGAGCAAGGGCGGCCTCAACGCCGCGACCAAGTCGCTCGCGATCGAATACGCCAGGCGCGGCATCCGCGTGAACGCAGTGGCGCCCGGCGTCATCAAGTCGCCGATGCATCCGGTTTCGACGCATGCCGAGCTCGGCGCGCTCCATCCGGTCGGCCGCATCGGCGAGATGTCCGATATCGTCGATGCCGTGCTCTATCTCGAGCGGGCTTCCTTCGTCACCGGCGAGATCCTGCATGTCGACGGCGGCCAGAGCGCCGGCCACTGAGCGTGGGAGGAGAGACACCATGCCCATCGTCACCATTCAAGTGACCCGCGAGGGAACGACGCCGGGCGCGGCGTCGCTCACGGCGGAAGAGAAGGCGGCGCTGATCAAGGGATCGAGCCAGCTCCTGCTCGACGTGCTCGGCAAGCCGCTCGATTCCACCTTCGTCGTGATCGAGGAAGTCGACACCGACAATTGGGGCTGGGGCGGCCTGCCCGTGCCGGAATTCCGGCGCCGCCGCGCCGCCCAGACAGGATGATCCGCGCGCGACCGAGCGCGCAGGAGGATGACATGACCAACGCAGATGCAAAGCAGCACGTCGACACCCGGCCGCGACAGCGGCCGGGATCGACGTCGCAGTCTACCTGGCGATATGCGACGGCGGGCTTGTCCGCCTCGCTGGTCGGGCTCGGCCTTGCCCGCTTTTCCTACACGCCGCTGATCCCGGCGTTGATCGCGGCAAAGTGGTTCAGCGCGTCGGATGTCGTCTATCTCGGCGCGGCGAACCTTGCCGGCTATCTCGCCGGCGCACTCGCGGCGCGCGCTGTCGCCGACCGCATCGGCGCGGTCCACGCGTTGCGCGCGATGATGCTACTCGCCACGCTCTCTTTCTTCGCCAGTTCAGCCCCGGTGTCGTTCACCTGGTTCTTCGCCTGGCGCTTCCTGTCAGGTCTCACCGGCGGCATCATCATGGTGCTGGCGGCCTCCGTCATTCTGCCACACATTTCGGCCGCGAGGCGCGGCATCGTCGGCGGCGTGATCTTTGCGGGTGTCGGCCTTGGCGTCGCCGCATCGGGCACGCTGGTGCCGCTGCTGCTGCAACAAGGCTTGCAGCAGAGCTGGTATGGCCTCGGCGCCCTCTCCGCGCTGCTCACCCTCGCAAGCTGGTGGAACTGGCCCGCGGAGGCCAAGACTGATGCTTCGCCTTTGCATCACGCGAAGCACCACCATGCATCGACGGCGGCCCGCGCGCTGCTGGTCCAATACGGCCTCAACGCAGTGGCGCTGGTGCCGCACATGGTATTCATCGTCGATTTCGTGGCGCGCGGCCTCGGCCAGGGCATCGCTGCGGGATCGCGCTACTGGGTGCTGTACGGTCTCGGCGCGATCCTTGGCCCGCTCGTCACCGGCCATCTCGGCGACAGGGCAGGTTTCGGTCCGGCCCTGCGGGCGGCCTTCCTGATCGAGGCGGCGGCCGTGCTGCTGCCGACCGTCAGCACCGCGCCGGTTTCGCTGATCGTGTCGAGTGTCGTGGTCGGCGGCTTCACGCCCGGCATCGTTCCGCTGGTGCTCGGGCGCATCCACGAGCTCGTCCCGCATTCTTCCGAGCGGCAGCGCGCGACATGGAGCCATGCCACGACCAGCTTTGCGCTGTTCCAGGCGGCCGCGGCTTACGGCTTCTCCTGGATTTACGCGCAGACCGGCGGCGACTATCTCGTGCTGTTCGGTTTAGGCGGCGGCGCAGCGGTCCTGGCGCTCGCGATTGATCTCGGCCTCGCACTGACCGTCCCGCGCAGCTCCTGAGCGCGATGACGGAAGGCGAGCGGCGCTACCCGGCACCGGGCTTCGTCATGATTTGAGTAAGCGATCTCAGCAACTCGGTTTGCTTCAGGACCACCTCACATTGCTGTCGCGCATGCGTGCTCGACAGCTCAACCAACTCCGCCAGCGTTCTCGCACGRCCCAACTCCCGCGCGTACTCCAAGGTCGCGCCCGCATTGACTTTCATCAGTTCGAGCACGACGACACGACACTCGGCTGCCGTTCCAATCGCCTCGATGAGGTGGCTTTCTGCGGTGGCGATTCCGTTGGCTTCCGATGTCGCATCGGCCAGCCGCGGCTTGGCGAGGTCCCTGGCAT
>NZ_JBFUES010000741.1:0-3907 GCF_056403875.1 Bradyrhizobium sp. P2_E8 | reverse complement strand
GATAAAGCGTCGCAATCGAGGGGACGATGGAGACACAAGGCACCCCAGAAACAATCTCGACGAGATATTTCAGATAGAGCGCGCAGCAATCCGACGAACCACGGCCGATGGTTGCGACGAGCGGCGGATCGAGGGCACGCAGGCGCGCTCCGAGTTCAGCGAGCCGTTCAGCATTCTGACCGAGCTGGCGCGCAGCCGCTTCGCCGGCCTCGCCGATCTCCTGCAGCATGTGTGTCGTCATCGGTGCGTCTTTCGGGCCGGGGGCGACAGCGTGAGTTCGGAGACGAAATCATAGGCGTCGGCACGGTACCAGGACTTCGTGAACTCCACGCAGGCTCCGCCGGCGAGGTAGGCGATGCGCTGGATGTAGAGCGCCGGGCTGTCCGGCGCGACGCCGAGCAGTTCAGCATCCGCATGTTCGAGGATGGTCGCACGCAAGCGCTGCAAGCCCCGGGTTGGCTTGAAGCCCCTTGCGGAGAGTGCCTCGTAGAGCGAGGCGCCAACCGAATCCTGTTCAGGAAGAAAGCGTATCGGCACGGCGGCGCGTTCGATTGCCATGGGCGAACCGTCGGCCAGGCGCAGGCGTCCGAGCCGGAACACGCGGTCGTTCGGTCGTACGCCAAGCATCATCGCCTCTTCCGGCGTCGGCAGGAACACGCCGCGTTCGAGCTCGCGGGAGCTAGCCTCCAATCCGCGCAGCCGCATGTCTTCCGTGAAACTCGTCAGGCGCGACGAGGGCTGTTCGACGCGCGGCGTTGCGCGATGGATGAAGGTGCCCGCGCCGTGGCGGTGATACAGCACGCCTTCGGCGATCAGATCGGCGATCGCCTTTCGCAGCGTGGTGCGCGATATGTCGAGCAGCTCGCACAACACCCGCTCCGCCGGAAGCAGTTGCGTCTCCGCGAAGCGTCCGGTCTCGATCTCGCGCCGAAGCGCGTCGACCACGGCACGATAGAGCTTTTGGCCCGGCGCCGTTTCGACCGTCATGGACATGCCGCGTCCTCCGCGAGCGTTCCGCCGGCGAGAAGGATCGCGCCGTCGACTGCGTCGCGCCGCGGCTGGGCGAGGCGCTTGGCAACATCAGGCGGCAAGAACGGGCGCAAGGGCTCGCCGAAGCCGCCCGCGAGCGCAATGCGCTCGGCGCCGAGCGCGTTCAGCGCGTTCGCGAGCGCCTCGATCGCGCAGGCCGCTTCCCCGACGATTTCGCGCGCGCGCTTGTCTCCGGACCTGGCGACGTCAAGGACTTGGGGGGCGAAGGAGCCATAGTCTCTGGGTCTGGCCTCCGCTGCCCAGCGGCTCATTCGCAATGGATCATCGTCAAAACGTCGCCCGAGCGCCTGGGCGAGCCCACTCATCGGCTCGAGGCCGTCGATCGCACGCAGCGTCGCGCGCAATGCCGATTCGCCGAGGCGTGCGGCGGATCCGTCGTCACCCAGCCAGAAGCCGCGTCCGCCGATTATCGTCGTTCGTTCTCCCAGGCGAGCGATGCCCGCCGAGCCCGTGCCCGCGATGATTAGGCCACCGTCACCGACGCCATTGGCTCCCACGCAGGCGGCGACAGCATCATTAACGGCGACGATGCGTGCGAAGCCGGGCAGGGCGGCAGAAACACGCTCCGCTTCGTTGTCGTCCGAAAGCCCGGCAAGGCTCAGGCCGAGGGCGATCTCCTGCCGTGACGCGCCGGCGCTGATCGCGGATTCGATGGTTTCACGCACGACCCGCATCGCCTCGTCGAAGTCGAGATAGATGTTCGAAGCCGGCCCGAGGCCGCGCCCGAGCTCGCGGCCAGACGAGTCCCGCAATCTCGCGCGGCAACGGGTGGCGCCGCCGTCTACTCCGAGAAAGAACCGGGCTGTCGCCAAGGAGCCTCCTAAAAAAATTCTTAACGCCTCTAGACAAGTGGTATGTCACGTGGATAAAACGAATACAAGAGGTATCTACCATTGGTATTCACGATGTCGGTACTGCCGAACTTGGAGTCGGGCGGAGAGAGGTGCGGCGACACCACTGACGTCGTGACGACCGATGAGGCGAAGTTTGCGCACGCGATGCTCGCTTCCTACCGCCGGGCGATTGCTTCGGTCGCGGCTGCCTCCACCGACATCCGCGCGGCGGCACTTCGGCTCGCCGCCATTTGGCGAGCCGGCGGGCGTCTGGTCTATGCCGGTGCGGGGTCTTCCGGCCTTGCGGCGGCCGAAGATGCTGCCGAGCTTCCCGGTACATTCGRCCTTGACCAGAGCCGCATCGCGATTGTCTTGCCCGGCGGGACCGCCGAGCCGTTTCGCATCGACGGCGCGGTGGAGGACGATGCTGTCGCCGGTGAGGGGGCCATGACCGAGCTTGGCGATCTGTCCCGCGACGCCGTGATCGCTGTATCGGCGAGCGGCTCGACGCCGTTCACCGTCGCTGCGGCGGCAGAGGCGCGTCGCCGCGGCGCCTTCGTGGTCGGCATCGCGCACTATCCGGCCTCGCCGTTGCTCATCGGCGCCGACGCGTCGATCCTGCTCGAAAGCGGAGAGGAGGTGCTGCGCGGCTCGACGCGGCTCGCGGCCGGCGCCGCGCAAAAGGCCGCGCTCGGTATGCTCTCGTCATTGATGGGACTCGAGCTCGGTCACATACACCAGGGGCTGATGGTCAATCTGAAGGCCGATAACGCCAAGTTGCGCGAGCGGGCGCGCGGGATCGTCGCAACGATCGCGAGCGTCAGCGACGCCAAAGCGGCAGCGGCCTTGCGTGAGGCCGGCGGCGATGTCAAGCCAGCGGTGCTGATTGCCTGCGGCGCCGCCAGCATGAGCGAAGCCGTCAACTGGCTCGCTGCTGCGGAAGGCCGCATAGACGACGCGTTGCGCCGCGCGAGGGTCAACGGAATCAAGGGCGAAGGCCCGAACAAGGGAGCGTAGCATGAGACGGACATTCAAGGCCGCATTGGGAGCTGAGGTTGCCGCGTTGGCGTTGCTCGCCGGGCTAGCGTCGGCCAAGGCAGGCTCATTGAAGATCGAGAGCTGGCGTAATGATGACGCCGACATCTGGAACTCCAAGATCATTCCCGCCTTCAACAAGCAATATCCCGACATCAAGATCGAATTCGCGCCCTCGGCACCCAAGGAATACAATGCCGCCCTCAACGCGCGGCTCGATGGCGGCACCGCCGGCGATCTTATTACCTGCCGTCCGTTCGATGCCTCGCTCGCGCTCTACCAGAAGCATCAGCTCGACAGCGTCGACAGCATCAAGGGCATGGACAATTTCTCCGATGTCGCAAAGGCTGCATGGCAAACCGACGATGGCAAAACCACTTTCTGTGTTCCGATCGCCTCCGTTATCGCCGGGTTCATCTACAACAAGGAGGCCTTCGCCAAGGTCGGCGTAACCGAGCCGAAGACGCTCGACGAATTCCATGCCGTGCTCGATAAGCTGAAGAAGGAAGGGACTTATGTCCCGCTGGTGATGGGCACGGCTGACCAGTGGGAGGCCGCAACAATGGGCTTCCAGAACATCGGTCCCGACTATTGGAAGGGCGAGACGGGTCGAGCCAATCTGATTGCTGGCAAGGAGAAGCTCACCGACGCGCAATATGTCACGGCCTTCAAGGAGATCGCAAGCTGGGCCCCGTATCTCGGATCGGGCTTCCAGGCGCAGACCTACGCGGACAGTCAGAACCTCTTCTCGCTCGGCAAGGGCGCGATCTATGCGGCTGGCTCGTGGGACATCTCGACGTTCCGGGGCCAGGCGAAATTCGCCATGGGTGCATTCCCGCCGCCGCAGCCGGCCGGCACGACGGATTGCTATATCTCGGATCACACCGACATCGCGATGGGCGTCAACGCAGCCTCGAAGAACAAGGAGGATGCCAAGAAGTTCCTGGAATGGCTGACGACACCGGAATTCGCAACGATCTATGCCAACG
>NZ_JBFUES010000740.1:0-3918 GCF_056403875.1 Bradyrhizobium sp. P2_E8 | reverse complement strand
CGCACAAGGTGCTTCAACGCGGCCCACGAATTTCCTCCGGAAGCGCGGCCTGGTCGACCAGCCAGACGGTCTCACCATTCGAGCGCGCGCGTACAGCCGGCAGAGTCTCGCCATTGAGGAGGCGCGTCAAGATCGGCTGCTTGTCATGTCCCGCAATCTCGAACAGCATTTCGCGGCAGGATGCAAGGACGGGCAGGGTGAGGGAGACCCGCGGCACGAAGGGGGCCACATTGGCCTTGGGCACCCCGACCACCCAGCGCTGCATTTCCTCGATCTCGGGATAGCCGGGAAACAGCGAGGCGGTGTGACCGTCCGGGCCGGCGCCCATCAGAACCAGGTCGAACAGCGGCCGGGCCGGATCGAGGCTTTCCGAACCATAGAAGGCCTGCAGCTCGCGCGCATAGGTCTCGGCGCTTTGATCCGGGCTTTCGGCCGCGGTCGGGATCGGGTGGATATGGCCGGAGGGCGCGTTGCGATCGAGAAAGACCGCGCGCGCCACCGCCATGTTGTTGAGGGGATCGCTCTCAGGCACGAAGCGCTCGTCGCCGATGAACCAGTGCACGCGATCCCACGGGATTTTTCGACGCCAGGCATCGCCGCCGAGCAGCTGATAGAGCTTCTTCGGGCTGGAGCCGCCGGTGAGGCAGATCGCGATTCGCCCCGCGTTGGCCGCAATCCGCGCCATGACCCGTTCGGCCGCGGCTTGCGCAAGGGCCTCGGCGTCGGCTGCGACGATCAGCTCCGGCTGGCCGGCCGCCGCCATCACGAAAACTTCCGCCAGCTTCGTCCGTCGCGCCGGAGCAGCTCATCTGCGCAGGCGGGGCCGTCGCTGCCGGCTTCATAGGTCTCGATGCCGTTGGTGCCCTCGCTCTTCCAGGCGTCCAGGAACGGCTGCACCGCCTGCCATCCGGCCTCGATGCCGTCGGCGCGCTGGAACAGGATGTTGTCGCCGATCATGCAGTCGTAGATCAGCGTCTCGTAGCCGGTCGAGGGATCGACGCGGAAATAGTCGCCGTAGCGGAACTTCATCTCGACGCCGTCGATGGTGATGCTCGGCCCCGGGATCTTGGCGTTGAACTGAAGCTCGATGGTCTCGGTCGGCGCGATGCCGATGGTGAGGAAGTTCTGCGACAGGCGGTCGACGTCCGTGCCCGAGAACATCGACAGCGGCGCCTGCTTGAACTTGATCGCCACTTCCGTCCGCTTGTGGCCCAGTGCCTTGCCGGTGCGCAAGTAAAACGGCACGCCGGCCCAGCGCCAATTGTCGATCATCAGCTTGAGCGCGACAAAGGTCTCGGTGGTGCTGCCGGGCTTGACGTCCTCGGTCTTGCGATAGTCCGTGATCGCGTCGTCGCCGATGCGGCCGGCGAGATATTGCGCGCGCACCGAATTTTTCAGCGCCTCTTCACGGCTTGGCTGCTGGATCGAGGTGAGCACGTCAGCCTTCTCGGAGCGCACGGAATGCGCGTCGAACCGGGCGGGGGGCTCCATCGCGACCAGCGACATCAGCTGGAACAGGTGGTTCGGCACCATGTCGCGCAGCGCGCCGGTGGCATCGTAGAAGCCGCCGCGATGGCCGACGCCGAGCTTCTCCTCCACCGTGATCTGGATGTGGTCGATATGGTTGCGATTCCAGATCGGCTCGAACATGCCGTTGGCGAAGCGCAGCACTAGGATGTTCTGCACCGTCTCCTTGCCGAGATAGTGATCGATCCGGTAGATCTGGTGCTCGTCCATGATCTTCAGCAGCTCGGCGTTCAGCGCGCGCGCCGAGACGAGATCGGTGCCGAACGGCTTTTCGATCACGAGGCGCCGCCAGGCGCCGTTCTCCTTCATCATGCCGGTGCGGCCGAGCTCGCGCGCGGTCGGCGCGAACGCGGCGGGCGGGGTCGCGAGATAGAACAGCCGGTTGCCGCCGGTGTCCTGCGCGCATTCCAGCGAATCCAGATGCTCGCGCAAGCGGTCGAAGGACGGCGGGTCCTTCGGGTCGGCTTCGACGAAGGTCAGGCATTGCAGTAGCTTCTGGGCGATGTCGTCGTCCACGGGCCGGGTCGCGAACTGGCGCAGGCCCTTCAACAGGCTGTCGCGCAGCTCGTCATCCGACTGGCCCTTGCGGGCCACGCCGACGACGCAGAATTTTTCCGGTAACAGGTGCTCGGCCGCAAGATTGTAGAGCGAGGGCATCACCAGGCGATGAGTAAGATCTCCGGTCACGCCAAAGATGAYGAAGGCGCAATTTTCCGGCTTGCGCTTTGCTTGCGGGTCTTTTGTCACGAATGATCGGCCTTCGCTCTGTTACCTGTTACTTCGGCTTTTATTTGGGCTTCGAAGCGCCCGGCTGCTTCGGCTCCTTGTGGCCGCCGAATCCCGCGCGCATCGCGGAGAGAATTTTTTCGGCAAAGGTGTGTTCCTTGCGGGAACGGAAGCGTGTGTAGAGCGCCGCGGTCAGGACCTCGGCCGGCACCGCCTCGTCGATCGCCGCATTGACGGTCCAGCGGCCTTCGCCGGAATCCTCGACGAAGCCGGAATATTCCGAAAGCTGCGGGCTGTCGGCGAGCGCGGTCGAGGTGAGGTCGAGCAGCCAGGACGGGATCACGCTGCCGCGCCGCCAGACTTCAGCGATGTCGGCGAGATCGAAATCGTAGCGATGATCCGCCGGCAAGGCCTCGATGTTGGCGTTCTTGAGGATGTCGAACCCTTCGGCATACGCCTGCATCAGGCCGTATTCGATGCCGTTGTGGATCATCTTGACGAAGTGGCCGGCGCCGACGGGGCCGGCGTGGATGTAGCCCTGCTCGATGCGGGGATCGCGCCCCTCCCGTCCGTCCGTGCGCGGAATGTCGCCGGCGCCGGGGGCGAGCGCGGCGAAGATCGGATCGAGCCGGTCGACCACCTGCTTCTCGCCGCCGATCATCATGCAATAGCCGCGGTCGAGACCCCAGACGCCGCCGGAGGTGCCGACGTCGACATAGTGGATGCCGCGTGCCTTCAGCGCCTTGCCGCGGCGGACGTCGTCCTGCCAGAAGGTGTTGCCGCCGTCGATGATGACGTCGCCTTCCTGCATCACGCCCGCGATCGTGTCGATCGTCGTCTCGGTGATGCGCCCCGCCGGCAGCATCACCCAGGCCGTGCGCGGCCGTTCGAGCTTTGCGATGAACTCCTCCAGCGTCGCCGAGCCCACCGCGCCGTCTGCGGCAAGGCCGGCGACGGCCTTGGCGTCCTTGTCATAGACCACGGTCGAATGGCCGTGGCGCATCAGCCGGCGAACGATGTTGCCGCCCATCCGGCCGAGGCCGATCATGCCGAGTTGCATCTGAGAGATTCCCTTAATTCAGCGCGTCGTTGAGCGCCGCATTGAGCGCCGCGAGACCTTTCTTGAGCCCGCCCTTCAGGTGGACGCGCAATGCGCGCCGCCCGCGCTCGGTCAGCACGTCGAAATCGCCGCGCGCCTGCGCCGCCTTGATCACGCCGAAGCTGGCCTTCTGGCCCGGCACGGCCAGGTCCTTGGCATCATCTGCGGTGATCTGGAGGAACACGCCGCTGTGCGGCCCGCCCTTGTAGGCTTGGCCGGTCGAGTGCAGGAAGCGCGGCCCGAACTCGGCGCAGGTCGCGACATGGCGTTTCTCGCGCACCTCGAGCCRCATCGCCTGAAGCGCGTCGATGGTTGCCTTGTCGCGCGCGATGTAGCCGAGCAGGGCGACATAATCGCCGTGGCCGGAGCGCGAGAGATGTGCCTTCAGCCATGAGGTGAGGTCGCCGTTGGCGCCGGCGGCGCRCAGCGCCGTGGCGTTGGCCTCGTCGGTGTAGAGATCGGCCTCGTCCGTGCTGACCACCGGCTGCTCCGCCGGCAGCGCGCCGGTCTTCTCGAACGACGCGGTGAGCTCGCGGGTCTTGATCTTGGCCGCTTCCACGTCCGGC
>NZ_JBFUES010000739.1:0-3924 GCF_056403875.1 Bradyrhizobium sp. P2_E8 | reverse complement strand
GATCCAGATCGGCTGCACCGCGACCTCCGACTGCGCATCGGCCATGGTCGCGGTTGACGAAGGCATCTTCAAGAAGCACGGGCTGGACGTCGAGATGACGCCGATCGCGATCAACTCCAACATCCCGGCGGCAATCCTGTCGAACTCGATTCAGGTCGGCGGCCCCACCTCCACCGTCTTCCTCCAGGCCGTCGACGGCGGCCTCGRCCTCGTCGCGATCGCCGGCGCCTCGGTCATGAACACGACCTCGAACACCGCGATCGCCGCCTTCGTCCGCAACGGCCTCACCATCAAGGAGCCGAAGGATTTCGTCGGCAAGAAGGTCGGCGCGCCCGGCCTGAACGCCTTCCTCCACGTGCTGTTCGTGAAATGGCTGGTGGAGAAAGGCGTCGATCCCAAGAGCGTCAATTTCGTCGAAGTCACGTTCCCGAGCATGGCCGACATCATCAAGTCCGGCGGCGTCGATGCCGTGCTCACGGCCGAGCCGTTCGTCACACGCATGACCAATGCGGGATTAGGCTCAGTCGGCGCGCGGTACGGCGCCGAGCTCGGCCGCACCGATCCGATCATCTTCTACGCCGCGTCGCGAGACTGGGCGGAGAAGAACGCTGCGACCGTGAAGAAATTCCGCGAGGCCATCGCGGAGGCCGCCCCAATCGTCAACAGCGATCGCGAGAAGGCCTCCGCCTCGATCGCCAAGTTCACCAAGCAGCCGCTCGAGCTCGTCAAGGCGACGCCGCCGAACCAGTCCGAGCCGAACCTCAAGCCGGAAAACCTCAGCTGGTGGATCGACGTGATGTCGTCGCAAAAGATGCTGCAATCGAAGCTCGTCACCGCGAAACTGGTGCTGAACTAAAGGACATTGGCGATGCCTGCTCCCGAACGCGCTCTCGACCGTGCTCCGGCTGAAGCCGGAACGTTGAGCGAGCGCGCCGCAACCCTCATCGAGCAGGACATCCTGGCCGGACATCTCGCACCGGGATCGCGGCTCGGCATCGTCGATCTCGTGCAGCGCTACGAGATCGGCGCGACGCCCCTGCGCGAAGGCCTATCGCGGCTGATGTCACGCGGCCTGATCGTCGGCATCGGCCAGCGCGGCTTTCGCGTCGCAGAGGTCAGCCGCGAGGATCTCGCTGACATCACCTGCATGCGGACGGCGGTCGAGATCGAGGCCGTCAGGCTCGCCATTCTCCATGGCGATGTCGCCTGGGAGGCTGGCATCGTCAGCGCGCTGCATCAGATGCGCCGGCATATCGAGCGCACCGGCAATGAATTCCGCGAAGGCGCGGCCGATTTCGACCGGCTCCACAAGGGCTTTCACACCGCGCTGCTCGCCGCCTGCGGCTCACAGCGAATGCTGGCGGCCCATTCCGACCTTTACGACCAGGCCTATCGCTACCGCCGCGTGATGATGGGTGCGATCGACAGCGGCGAAGGGTTTATCCGGAGTCACCAGATGCTCGCCGACCATGTGCTTGCCCGTGACCTGGCCGCCGCGCAAAAAATGCTGGCGGCGCATCTGCACTCGACCATCGATTTCGTCTATCCGCAGGCGAGCGGGGAGCAATCATGAGTGTCGTTGCCATGCTCGACGAAGCGCGCGCCGCGCGGCGGCAAAAAACGCTGATCGCGTTCAACGCCGCGACGCTGCGGCTCGGCGGCAAGACCATCATCGAGAATCTCGATCTGGAGGTGCGGCCGGGCGAATTCCTCTGCATCGTCGGCGCCTCAGGCTGTGGCAAGACCACGGCGCTGCGGCTCGCCGCGGGCCTCTATCGCCCCACAAGCGGCGCCGTCACCTTCGACGGCGAGCCGATCACCGAGCCGCGCCGCGAGGTCGCGATCGTGTTCCAGGATTATGGCAAGGCGCTGTTGCCGTGGCGGACCGCAGCCGGAAACATCTCGCTAGCGCTGGAAGCCTCTCGTGTGCCGGCGCGCGAGCGCGGCGCGCGCATCGAGGCGCTGCTGCGCAAGGTCGGCTTGCCCGGCCATGCCGACAAATATCCGAGCGAAATGTCGGGGGGCATGCAGCAGCGCCTGCAGATCGCGCGCTGTCTTGCGCAGGAGCCGACGACGCTGCTGATGGACGAGCCGTTCGGCGCGCTCGACGCGATGACGCGCCAGGGCTTGCAGGACGAGGTCCTGTCGCTGACGCACGCGAGCCAGACGACCGTGATCTTCGTGACCCACGATCTCGACGAGGCGATCTATCTCGGCGACCGCGTCGTCGGCCTGCTGCCGCATCCGGGCCGGATCGGGATCGAGCTCGATGTCGACCTGCCGCGTCCGCGCGACCAGCTCGCCACCCGCGAGCATCCGGAATTCCTGCGGCTGCGCCGGCAATTGTTCGACTTCATCAAGGCGACCGAACATTGAGCCTCGACCGCGCCAGGCCCCTGCTGTTGCCGCTGGCGCTCACGCTGGCGTTCGAGCTGTGGGCGCGCCTCACCCATCTGCAAAGCGACAGCCTGGCCCCGCCGAGCGCGATCCTCGCGGCGCTGGCCGCTGCGCTTGCCGACCTCTCAATTCCGATCGCGACCCGCGACACGCTGTTCGCCGCCTTTGCGGGCCTCGCGATCGGCAGCGCCATCGGGCTTTCACTCGGCATCGCCTTCGGCATCTCGCGTCCCCTTGACCGGCTGATGGAGGTGACGGTCGAGGCGATCCGTCCGATTCCGTCGATCGCGCTGCTGCCGATTGCGCTGATCGCGCTCGGCTTCGGCTACCGGATGGAGATCGTGATCGTGGCGTTCGCCTGCGTCTGGCCGATGCTGATCCTGACGCGCAGCGCGGTGCGCAGCATCGAGCCGCGATTGATGGAGATGTCGCGGGCCCTGCGGCTGAGCGCGCCGCAGCGGATCGCGAAGATCGTGATCCCGGCCGCACTGCCGCGGATCTTCGTCGCCTTCCGCCTGTCGGCCGGCATTGCCCTGATCGTCGCCGTCACCGTCGAGATCGCGATCAATCCGATCGGGCTCGGCGCCGGCATCATGCTGGCGCAGCAGGCACTGCGCGCCGACCTGATGCTCGCTTATCTGCTTTGGATCGGCGTGATCGGCTACGCACTGAACATCCTGTTGATTGCGGCCCAGCGCCGCCTGTTCGGCCGCGCCGCGCTTGCCGGAGACAATCCATGAACCGCGCTGCGATCCTCTGGCGCGTCGCTAGCATCCTCGTCGCGGCCGGCTTGATCGCGGCGTGGCAGCTCGCCGCCAATCTGCGGCTGGTCTCGCCGGTGTTCCTGCCCGGTCCGGACCGCGCCTGGGCCGCCCTGATGCGGGGCTTTTCAAGCGGCGATCTCGCGGGCAAGCTGATCGGCACGCTCGAGCACATGGCCTATGGCTGGCTCGCCGCATCGATCGCCGGCATTGCGCTCGGCGCGCTGATCGGATCGTCGAAGATGATGCGCGCCTATGTCGCGCCGTCGCTGGAATTTTTGCGGCCCCTTCCGGTCTCGGCGATCATCCCGGTTGCGATCGCCATGCTCGGGCTGACGCGAGGCATGGCGCTGTTCGTGATCGCCTTCGGCGCGATCTGGCCGATCATGCTTGCGACCATTCACGGCTTTGCCGCGGTCGAGCCGCGGCTCTATGAGGTCGCCCGCTCGCTGCAGATGTCGCGCGCCGCAATCATCGGCAAGATCGCCCTGCCCTCGGCATTGCCTGATATCCTCGCCGGCATGCGCCTCAGCCYGACGGTTGCGCTGATTCTCTCCGTGGTCTGCGAAATCCTGGCCGGACTCGACGGCCTTGGTCAATGGGTCCTGCTCTCGGCACGCGCGTTCCGATCCGCCGACCTCTTCGCCGGCGTCATCCTGCTCGGTGCGACCGGATATTTGACGTCGATTGCGATGTCGCTCGTCGAGCAGCGACTGCTCGCCTGGCAGACTGCGGCCCGGTAGCGGTGATCGCATCGCCAAATACA
>NZ_JBFUES010000738.1:0-3934 GCF_056403875.1 Bradyrhizobium sp. P2_E8 | reverse complement strand
CGGGGGCCGCCTTTCTCCCCCGCGCGGGCACAGCCAGCGCCAGACCCACCGTGGCGGCGCGCTTTGTGACAATCGTCACGCTCTCCCCCCTCAGGCAATCGCACGCAAGATGATCGCACGCGCCTGCCGCCCCTCCGGCGTCGGCATCAGCGCATAATTGTGCGGCTGGCCACGGCGCAGATGCAGCTCGACCGGGACACCCACCGCCCTCGCCCGCTCCGCCAGATCGACGCTGTCGGGGTAGAGCAGATCGCGCGTGCCCGAGAAGATCGTCATTGGCGGCAGCGAACGGAACGCGCCGTTGAGCGGGCTGACGAAGGGATGGCCGACATCGAGCTCGCCGGCATAGAGGCGTCCCGCCTCGAGGATCCCCGGAATGTCCTGCATCGGATCGCGCGCCGCGATCTCGACCTGCTCCGGACGGCTGACCGCCGCATCCGCCGCGGGCGAGATCAGCACCATCAGGTTTGGCTGCCGATGTCCGCGATCGCGCAGCCACTGACAGGCGGCGAGCGCAAGGGCCCCGCCGGCCGAATTGCCGACCACCGTGACCTTTGCGGGCCCGGCATCTTCCAGCAGCATCCGCAACAGCTCGGCCGTCCCCGGCACGAGATCCTTGGCGGTGGCGCGCGGCGCAAGCGGATAGATCGGCACGACGCAAACGACGCGCGCCTCACGCGTCATCTGGCCGACGAAGCGCCAATGCGCCGGCACGATCTCGTTGATGAAGCCGCCGCCGTGCAGGAACATGACGTAGTTGCAGCCCTCGTGTCCCGCTGACGGCGCGGTGTAATAGACCGGCCATCCGCCCATCTTCGTCAGCGTTGCCTCGACGCCGCGGCCAAGTCCCGTCGGCTCGAACGAGGCCGGCTCCAATGCGACCTTCTGCACGTGTGCCTGCACTGCTTCGGCTGATGCCAGTTGCTTCTTGAACGGAAGAAGGCGCAGCAGCAGGTTGAAGGCGCGGCTTTGCAGGCTCGGCGCGGGATCGCGCGGCGCCCGCGCACCGAACACGCAGCCACCTGGGCAGAACTGAAATGCCGACACAAGTCTGGCAACGCTCATGGCCACATCCCCATCTTGCTCTTTCGATACGGCGACGAAGAGGCTTGCCGACCCGCCTCCACTTGCGGATATAATGCGAGCATTCACTCGCTTTTCCTACTCGCATTCAGATCACAAGGCCGTGGCCCGCAAACCGCCCACAAAGCCCCGAAAAAATGCCTCGCAGGAGCGATCCCGCGCCACCGTCGACGCATTGGTCGAGGCAACTGCTCGCATTCTGGTCAAGGAAGGATTCGAGAAGGCCAGCACCAACCGCATCGCCGAAATCGCYGGTGTCAGCGTCGGCTCGCTCTACCAGTATTTCCCGAGCAAGGAGGCGCTCGTCGCCGCCGTGATCGACCGTCACAACGAGGAGATCATGGGCATCGTCCGCTCGGCGCTGATTGAGGTCGCCGACATGCCGATCGACAAAGCCGTGCGAAAACTCGTGACCGTTGCGATCGAGGCCCACCGCATCGACCCGAAACTGCACCGGGTGCTCGCCGAGCAGATCCCGCGCACCGGCCAGCTCAAGGACGTCGAAGCCTTCAACCGCGAGGTCCACGCCTTAGTGCGCACCTATCTCGAAAGCCGCCGCAACGAGATGCGCAAGATCGACCCGGCGCTGGCCACCTTCATCTGCGTCAGCGCGATCGAAGCCGTCGCGCACAACACGGTGCTGAAGCACGCCGAGATGCTGACGGAGAAGACGGTGCGGACGCTGGTGGACGAGACGACGCGGATGGTGGTGGGGTATTTGAGGTAGGCGGAACGACGTGTGGGGCTTGGACGCGACCTGCTGGCCGCGAGGAAAGGTTACGCTTCGTGGCGCGGGGAGAAGACAACTCCGCTCCGGACGTTCATCCCATGAACCGGGATGATGACATCATGCCCCTGTTTTGCCCGACGCGTCAAACCGATTCGGAAAAACGTTACCCACCAATGACATCGCTACTGTGCATGGGGTTGTTTTCGGCATTTTAATCTGCCGGTCACCGAAGCAGCCGCCCGCTACCGATCGTCGCGCATGCGGCGCGCGGCGGGAGCAGGCTCCACGCCGACGGTCGATCCACCCGACAGATGAGTTGGAAAAATGGTCGGAGCGAGAGGATTTGAACCTCCGACCCCTAGTCTCCCAGACTAGTGCGCTAACCGGGCTGCGCCACGCTCCGAACGTCGTTCCATTAGCTAGGATCGCCGCTTTGCGCAAGGCGAGGCCACACCATTTTGGTGACCGGTTTGGTGCCTCTGCCCAAGGCCGCCGGAACTGCCCCGCAAAGCCCGTGGAATGCGGCCCCTAGCCGTCCTTCAGCGCCAGGTCCAGCATCTCCCGGCAGGCGACGAGGTCGGCGAGCACCCGTCCCAGCCTCTCCCGGTCCAGCGCGCTGGGGCCGGCGGGCGCGGCGGGGGTGCCGCCCTTGCGGAAGGTGGTGAGGATTTCCTCGTCGTCGACCTCCGTGAAGCGGAAGTCGATGCCTTCCTCTTCGTCGCCCTGGTAGTCGTCATCGTCGGCATCGGCGACGCCCTTGATCGGCGCCTCCTCGTCGTCCGGCTCCATGAGGCTCGCGCCGATGGCGTCCTCGATGGCCCCGAACGAGACCGCGGCCGCGCCGTCGGCGAGCCCCTGCACCGACTTGACGCCGTGCTCCTTCAGGATCCGCTGCACCCCGCGGATGGTGTAGCCCTCCCCGTAGAGCAGCCGGCGGATGCCCTTGAGCAGGTCGACGTCGTCGGGGCGGTAATAGCGGCGGCCGCCGCTGCGCTTCATCGGCTTGATCTGGGAGAACCGGGTCTCCCAGAACCGCAGCACGTGCTGCGGAATGTCGAGTTCCTGCGCTACTTCGCTGATGGTTCGGAACGCATCCGGCGCCTTGTCCAAATGCCAAATCCTTATCCGAAAGGCGATTACGCCTCGGGTTGAGCCTTGCTGGCGTCGCCGTTGGTGCGGTGCTGGGAGTTGATTCGCTGCTTCAGGATCGCCGACGGCTTGAACACCATGACGCGGCGCGGCGAGATCGGCACTTCGGTACCGGTCTTCGGGTTGCGGCCGATCCGCTGGCCCTTCTTGCGAACCATGAAGGAACCGAACGAGGACAGCTTCACCGTCTCGCCCTTCTCCAGGCAGTCGGTGATCTCCTTGAGCACGAGTTCCACGAACGCAGACGATTCCGTCCGCGACAGGCCCACCTTCTGGTAGACGGCTTCGCAGAGATCAACACGCGTTACGGTTTTACTTTGATCGGTCATCGCCCTGCCCCACATCACGGCGAACAATTGTTGTCTGAAATTATGAGCTTACGATACGGCGGTCAACAGCGCTCATCAATGCATACGCATCGATAATCGGCGCTGATTCCGGCAAAATTTTATCGACTGTGGCTCTACCAGCGCACCAGCGCCGAGCCCCAGGTGAAGCCGCCGCCCATGGCCTCGAGCAGAATCAGGTCGCCGCGCTTGATGCGGCCGTCCTTGCG
The DNA here is from genome assembly GCF_056403875.1 of Bradyrhizobium sp. P2_E8. Taxonomy (NCBI): domain Bacteria; kingdom Pseudomonadati; phylum Pseudomonadota; class Alphaproteobacteria; order Hyphomicrobiales; family Nitrobacteraceae; genus Bradyrhizobium; species Bradyrhizobium sp. P2_E8. Next base: position 416 of record NZ_JBFUES010000738.1, on the reverse strand, counting down.
CGCCACCGACAGCGCCAGCGGGATCGAGGCCGCCGAGGTGTTGCCGTGACGGTCCACCGTCAGCACCACCTTCTCCGGCGCGATATGCAACTTGTGCGCGGAAGCGTCGATGATTCGCTTGTTGGCCTGGTGCGGCACGAACCAGTCGATGCTGTCGGCATTGAGCCCGGTCGCCTCGAAGGCATCGACGATCACGTCGGTGATCATGCCGACCGCGTGCTTGAAGACCTCGCGGCCCTCCATGCGCAGATGGCCGACGGTCTGGGTCGAGGACGGTCCGCCGTCGACGAACAGTTTTGCCTTGTGGCGGCCGTCGGAGCGCAAGTGCGTGGTGACGATGCCGCGGTCGGTCGCGGCACGGCCCGACTGCTCCTGCGCCTCCAGCACGACCGCGCCGGCGCCGTCGCCGAACGAAC
>NZ_JBFUES010000737.1:0-3935 GCF_056403875.1 Bradyrhizobium sp. P2_E8 | reverse complement strand
CGGCTCGACCCTTTCGGATTACCTATTCTCGATCACCAGAAGCCCGGACCAGCAGCTCGCGAAATAGGGTTTGCGCCAAGCCGGAACGTCAATCGGCGTGGAGAGCTTTGCCCTCACTTAGGCGAGGCCGACCTTATGAACAAAAACTCGGTGTTCGCCTCACCGGTCACCATCCTCTGCAAGCTGAAACCAAGGTCCTTGCAAAAGGAGACGGCATCTTTGTCATAGACAAATTCCATCGGCCAACCGCCAAGCCAATCACGAATATCCGTAAACATATTCATGCCGCGGTTCTTCTTGTATTCGTGCATCCTCCACAGAAACAGAGGTAGCCGCAGCGGATTATGGCGCATCTGAAAGCGCCAGACGTACCAAAGATCCATGTAGCGTCTCTTCAGCCATCCCGCCGCAACATACTTTTGCTTAACGTCGAGCCAGAATTCCGGTGGTGGGTTGACTTGGGCATCCGCTGAATAGAGAGCGATATAAAACATCCCACCGGGCCTAACGCACGCTGCGGCATTGCGAATTGCATGCCAGACGTCTCCGGTGTGATGCAGAACCCCCCATGAATAGACCAGGTCGTATGCCCCCAAGCTATTCACAAATCTATCGTCAAGAACGGAGCCTTGCTCGACGGTCCAATTGGAGGGATTGCCTACCTGAGCCTGCACGCATCGGCTCGCATCGACTGAATTCGCGTCATAGTCAAAGCCACGAACCGATACTGCGCCTGCTTCCAGGGCGGCAACGGAGTGAAGTCCGCTTCCGCATCCAATATCGAGGAACGTTAGCCCCTTCAGATCGTCCCGTTCGATAAAATCGAGCAGGTGCTTCTTGGAAATCCGCACCCTCTCGGGTCCAAAATTCTTTTGAATGAAGTGGTGCCAGTTGTTCCCAAACTCGAACCTCTGTCCCTCTTCTTGAACCATGCTACTCACTACCCAGTCCTCCTGACGCAAACCCTGAGCTATCGCGGGCCGGACGACAACGTTGCTTGGTTGAGCAAGCCAACATTGCAGACGCCCGCCKTTTSAGATCYTGCARGCYGCAATCATTACGCTCCMAAGTACCGGAAAKTCCGCACATGCTTGARAAGAGCKYCCTGATGAGAGGMCGTCRACGCATGGCATCCAAACTCACGCSCTCGCAGTCTAGTATTKYGRACCGRTCGRCGGCTCGACCCTTTCGGATTACCTATTCTCGATCACCAGAAGCGCGCAGCAGGATCTGCCCGGCGAACCCACCTACATTTTGCTCTATTGCTTCGTCGCCACTTGCACTAATTGTCTTCATCGCAGCGACCGGATCAATTGCGTCAGCGAGGCCCAGCGAACCATGTGGGAATCCCGCAGTAACAGCCTCGACATCGGAAGATGCGATCGTCAGCGTGTCCGTGAGCACCATTGCTTTGCTCCGCTACGCAGGACGTACGAAATCCTGCTGGAGGGGGCCGCACACACAAGACTCGGCGCGGCATGAGATCGCGAATTCGCCGCAGGGCAGGATTTCTCGCGGCCGCAGGGCTGCTCGAGTATGCTCTGCAGTTTTGCGTGCCTGTCATTCTGGTCCGCCACCTGACCACGCAGGAGTTCGGGGACTACCGTCTGGTGTGGCTGGTCGCCGAAACAGGCCTGATCCTCTTTCCCCTGTTCCTGCCGCAGTCTCTGTTCTATTTCCTGCCGCGCGCTGCTCCCGGAACCCGCCCAAAGCTGGTAGGCAACACGTTCGCTAGTCTCTTCGCTCTTGGGGCTCTCGCGGCTCTGTTGTCTTTAGGACTGATGCCGGTCTCGCCGGGTTCGATCGCAGCCCTCGAGCGTTACTCGCCCCTCGTTCAGATATTCGTCGGCACCTGGATATTGGCGTCGATTCTTGATGCCCTGCCGACGGCGGACGAAAAGGCGGAGTGGGGGGCCTGCGCGACGATCGCGCTTGCGATAGTCAGGACAGCGGCATTGGCAGGTGCGGCAGTCGTATCTGGCGATGTCGGGTGGCTTCTGGTGGTGATGTGCGGCCTGGCCATGCTGAAGGTCGGGATCGCCGTGTTCTATGCCCTGCTTGTCGCGCGGGAACGAGGGCTCGGATTCGACGGCCAGCTGGCCCGCATGCAATTGATGTATTCGCTGCCCTTTGCGATAGCCAACGGCTTTCTCGCTTTGCGCGCGCAGGCCGGTCAATGGGTCGTGGCAGCGAACTTTCCGAGCTCGGCCTTTGCGCTCATCTCGATCGCATCAATGGTCAATCTCCTCGGGTCGTTGACGCGCCAGCCTCTGGGTAATGCGCTTCTGCCCAATATCAGTTCCATGGTGGGCGAGGGCAACTTTGAAGGCGCCCGCAAGCTGATATCGAAAGCGTATCTGCTGCTGGCATGCATGCTGCTGCCAGCGTTCGGGTGGATGATAGCGACCGCGGACGAGCTTGTGGAACTGATCTATACTCGCGAGTATCTCGGGGCAGCGCCACTCATGCGGATCTATTCCGTGGGACAGATCGCGACTGTTTTCGGGAGCGGCTGGCTCCTTTCGGCGTTTGGACTCGGCCGCCTGGCCGCGACGATCGGCGCGACATCGCTTTTGCTGTCAATTGTTCTGAGCATCCTTGGCCTCCAGTTATTCGGCCTCGCCGGTGCGGTGGCAGGAACCGTCGCCGGTCTCGTTCTTTGGGAGTGGTGGGGGTTGATCAAGGTCGCCAAGACGCTCGAAACCAGTATCGCCAAATTGATACCGATGGAGCAGACCGGGAAAATCGCCTTGGTGGTCGCAGCCGGTGTGCTCGTCGCCCAGGTCGTCTCCTCGGAGCTGGACACGTCCGTTTTCCTGCGGCTCGTGGCCAAGTCTTCGGCTTTTACGACGACCATGCTGCTCGGGTTCGTGCTCACGAAGGTCCATCACTCCGTGATATCTCTCGTTCGCGGCGCGAGTGAAGAAGCGCCTTTGGGAAGGTCTGAAAAACCTGACGCCGCACACGAACCCACTCGTGTAGTAGACCCGGATCGTCTTCGGCAGGCCGACYTCTCGTAACCCTTGGGGGAACGATTTATCCCTCCGGAGGTGAGGGACTCTGCCCAGACCTTGGAGGAGCTTGCGGGGCCTGGCCAATGGTCTTGAACGAAGTCCGGCGAGCAGCATTGGGCTCGCCTCGACCAGGATTCGGAGCCCGGGTCCTCACGGCCTTGCGGCGGGCCCGCGGCTTGCGGACGGTGAGCCCTTCCTCGCGATGACGTCCCGCTGCAGGACGAACAGCCGGCGGTAGCCGAACGCCGCCGCTCTTTGGCGCGCTATTGCGCCTAATCCCGATCGTCTATGGCCGTTGCCCGTCCCGCGAAGCACGATCAAAATCGGCTTGCTAACGGACCACTGACCGGTGTCCGTCGTAAACCTAACGCCTTCGTGAGAACCGATCGGCCGCGCGGATGTCGATGGTCGGTGAAAATGGCAGTCTTCAGCCGGATCCCGTGAAGCGCACGGCTCTTGCCTTTGCCGATGCTTCAGATTGAAGATCTGGTCGAACTGCGTCCGGAACGGGTCGCTCGATGATCCCGCCATCTTGTGCGCTTAGACGAGGGTCCTGCCCGCTGGCATAGATGCCCCGATCCAACAGATCACGCAGCACTCCGATGGCGACGCCAAGAAGCAGCCCTCCAAGGGCCGATATTCCGAGCACGATTCTGGCTTTTGGCCAACTGGCCTTTAAGGGAGGAAACGCCCCGGCGACGAGACTGGCCTCAAACACCGGCGATGTCTGTTGTTGCGTCGCTTCTGTCTTACGCACCACGTGGCGAAAACTGTCATAGGTGTTTTTGGTTGATTCCGCCGCGGCCACCAGTTTTTCGATGGTAGCAGCGGAATCCGCAAGCTCGTTCCCATCCTTACGATAATTCTCCAGTGCCTTTTGGGCAGCCAATGCTTGAACGCTCAATTCGTTCAGTCGATCCT
>NZ_JBFUES010000736.1:0-3939 GCF_056403875.1 Bradyrhizobium sp. P2_E8 | reverse complement strand
GGCAACGACTTCGATGGTCATGCGATCTTGAATCCGTTGGCGGGCAAGGCGGTCATTCGACGGGGGAGGCCTTCATGCGGTGATCCTCCAGCGGCAGGCCGAGCGCGGCCTGGATCGCGCGCGCCAGGAACTGGAGCGTGAGCAGCAGCATGCCGAAGGTGACGACGGCTTCCGGAAACCACAGCGGCGTGTCGCTCGAGGTCGAGACCTGGCCGCGCACATAGGCGCCGAAGGCGAACTTCGCCATCGCGGAGGTCAGGAACGCCATGAAGGCGAAGCCGGCCGCTGCGGAGAGGATCTCGAGCGCGCGCTGCACCGGCGCCGGCGCGTTCTTCAGGAGCAGCACGACGCGGATGTGGCCGCCGACGCGCAGGGTCATGGCGGCGCCGAAGGTGAACGACGCCGCCATCAGGTAGGAGGAATATTCCCACGCGATCGAGATGGTCGGCGGGAAGAACGGCAGGAAGTTCGAGAGGAAGCGGGTTGCGACCTCGCATAGCATCAACAGCGTCAGCGTGAGCAGACAGCCGCCGCCGATCCAGCCGTCGAGCCGGCCGAGACGGTCGATTCCGTCGAGCAGGATGCGCAGCGGCGCCGGCGCCGCTGCATTGAGGCTCTGCGGAGCTGCGGGAAGGACGCTCGTCACAACCTCGTCCTCAGCGCTTCATTTCGGCGAGATAGGCCCGCACCGGCTTGTCGGCCGCCGGCACACGCTTGAGGAAGGCGTCGAGCTGCGGCGCGGTCTTGCTGCGGATGTCGCTTATCATCGCATCCGAGACCGGGATCACCTCCATGCCGCCTTCCTTGAGGCGGTTGAGGCTGTCGGCGTCGGCCTTGAGCGAGTTCGCCCAGAAACCCGGCTCCATCTTGGCGGCAACGCCGGAGACGAGCTGCTGCTGATCCGCACTGAGCACCTTCCACGAGTCGAGATTGACCGTGAGCATCTGCGACGACCAGACGTGGTTGGTCGGATAGATGTACTTCAGAAATTCCCAGAACTTGCCGTCGRCCCCGGACACCGCCGAGGTCGAGACGCCAGACACCGCACCGGACGCCAGCGCGGGGATCGTCTCGCCCCAGGGGATCATCACCGGCGCCATGCCGACCACGGCCAGCATGTCGACGGCGTTCTTGTCGGGCACGCGGATCTTGATGTTCTTCAGGCCCTCGACGTCGGCGACCTTGACCTTGAGATGCAGGTACTGCGTCGGCCACGGCACAATGTAGAGGATCTTCTGGTTGTTGCGCGCGGCGACCTTCTCGTATTCGGGCCGCACATATTTGTGCAGCACCTTGAGCTCGTCCATCGAGCCGCACAGGAACGGGATGCTCTCGACGCCCATGAAGGGCTCGTCGCCGACCTGCTGGATGTTGAGAACGTCGGCGAGCGGCACGAGGCCATCGCGCACGGCGCGCAGGTGCTCGGGGCCCTTGAAGCCGAGCTGGCCGCCGGCCTTCACGGTGATGTTGACCGTGCCGCCGGTCTGCTTCTTCACCTCCTCGGCGAAGGCCATCGCATTCTGGGTGTGGAAGTTGCCGTCGGGCCAGACCGTCGACATGTCCCAGCTTATCGTTGCCGCCCGCGCGCGGGTCGAGATCTGGCCGGCGGCGAGCAGCGTCGCGGCGCCCGCGGTGAAGTTCCGTCGCGTGATCATTGAGCCCCTCCGTTCACGACGCCTGACGCGTCACCGCGTGTACCCATAAACTGCAACCGCGTTGTCCGCCGACACGAGGCCGCTTTCGATGTCGTCATTGACGGCCGAGCGTGCCCGTTCGGTCGGATCGCCGATGCCGGCGCCGCCGGGCGTCAACACCACCAGACGGTCGTCCGGCGGCACCTGCTGAAAGCCCTTGCCACGCAGCTTCTTGCCGGATTTGAGACCGACATAGCCGGCCTCGCCGTTCCGGCCGCCGTCGCGGCCACGCGGCGGATGATCGATGCGGTCGAACGCCGCCAGAATGTCGAACGGCGCATTGACGCCGCTGCCGACCTCGATGATCTGACCAAGGCCGCCGCGGGTACGCCCTGCCCCGCCGGAATCCGGGCGCAGCTCCTTGCGCCAGAAGATCAGCGGCGTCTGTGTTTCCGCGATCTCGACCGGCGTGCCGCGCACGCCGCTGGGATAGGCGGTGGCCGACAGGCCGTCCTTGCCGAAGCGCGCGCCGGTGCCGCCATTGCTGGTGACCGCCATCGAGAACCCGTAATTGCCGCCGACGCCACTTCGCGTCTGTCCGCGCACGTTGAGATTCCACAGGCACGAGGTGCCTTCCGCCGGCACGCGCTCGGGAATGATCTGGCGCAGGCAGCCGAACACCACGTCGGGGAGCATCTGGCCGATGATGTGGCGCGAGGCGACGGGCGCGGGTTTCGGCGCATTGAGGATCGCGCCGGCAGGTGCCGACACTGTCAGCGGCGACAGCGAGCCGGCATTGTTCGGGATCTGCGAGGCGACGACACAGCCGAGGCCGAACACGGTGTAGGCCGTGGTGTAGGACAACGGCACGTTGATGCCGAACTTCGAGGCGGTCGAAGTGCCGTCGAAATCGACGTGAATGCCCGCAYCCGAGATCGTCAGCGTCGCGGCCAGCGTCACTGGCGCGTCGTAGCCGTCAACGACCATGGTGTTGCGCCAGCTGCCCTTCGGCAGCTTGGCGATCTCGGCCAGCACGGCCTCGCGCGAGCGTTCGCAGATGTAGTCGCCGAGCTCGTCGAGCGTGTCGATGCCGAACTCGGTCATCATCTCGACCAGGCGCTCGCAGCCGACGTCGTTGCAGCCGGCGAGCGAATAGGTGTCGCCCTCGGTGTCGATCGGCAGCCGCGTGTTGGTGCGGATCATCGCCATCAGCGTCTCGTTGACGACGCCCCGGTCGATCAGCTTCAGCATCGGGATGTAGAGCCCCTCCATGAACACGTCGGTGGCATCAGGCCCGAAGCCGATGCCGCCGATGTCCATGAGATGGCTGGTGCAGGAGAATAGCGCGACCGGCTTGCCGTCCTTGAAGCAGGGCGTGGTGACGACGAAATCGTTGAGGTGGCCGGTGCCCATCCAGGGATCGTTGGTGATGTAGGCATCGCCCTCCTTCATCGTCTCGATCGGGAAGTGGTCGATGAAGTGCTTGACCGATTCCGCCATCGAGTTGACGTGACCGGGCGTGCCGGTGACCGCCTGCGCCAGCATCCGCCCCTTGAGGTCGAACACGCCGGCCGAGAGATCGCCGCATTCGCGCACGATCGGGCTGAAGGCGGTGCGGAGCAGCACTTGGGCCTGCTCCTCGACCACGGCGATCAGCCGGTGCCACATGATCTGAAGGTCGATCAGGCTCGCGCCATTTGCCTTGCTCATGATCAGGCTGCCTTCCGTTCCATGACGATGCTGCCGGCACCGTCGATATGGGCGTCAAAACTGGTGGAGACGAAGGTCGAGGTCTCATCCTCCGCGATCACGGCGGGGCCGGCAATCGTCGCCCCCGGCGCCATGTCCTCGCGGCGATAGAGTGGAATCTCGATCACCTCTCCGGCCCGGCCGTCGAAGAATTTCCGGCTGCCGGACGCCTTGCCCGCGGGCGTGCGTGCAACGGCCGCGACGACGGACGGATTGCGCGGCTCGGTGGTGGCGAGCACCGACCAGCTCAGGACCTCGATCGCGGCACCCGGGATCGGGCGCTCGAACATCGCGGAATAATCAGCCTCGAACTTCTGGCGCAGGCCGGCGAGATCGGCTGATGTCAGCGGCCGGTTCGGCARCTCCACGCTGATCTCGTGGCCCTGACCGACATAACGCATGAAGGCCGCGCGGCGTTCGCGCACCGAGGCACCGGCAGCACCGGGCTCGACCAGCGCACGCGCCTCGGTCGCCATCTCCTGCAAGAGGTCGGAAACCGCGCCGGTGTCGAAATCGTCGAGCCGGACGTGACGGCTGCGCACCAGCTCATAGGCGA
>NZ_JBFUES010000735.1:0-3940 GCF_056403875.1 Bradyrhizobium sp. P2_E8 | reverse complement strand
ACGATGGGTCGTTCCGGGTGGATGTCGCGAAACTTGTATCGCGCCACAGACCAGTATCCCAATCCCTCAGTTGGATTGATGTTCCTCCGTGCCGGACCTTCCCAGGACACCCGAGGTCAATACGGTACGGAGAAGACCCATGGCCAGGTGGCGAAGCTAGCGCGTCGCCGAGGAACTCGGGGCGGCGGCCCGTGTTGCCGTGCGCAACCCACCAAGGTGTCATGAAGCAGAAGAAATCGATCGACGGGCACCTTTCGGATATCCGGGCGAGTAATGCGTCTGATCCCGCGCTGCCTTCCCAAGGCAAGAGCTTTGAGCACCTGAGCGATCACAGCGTGCTCCGACTGTATGAAAGCATCCGACATCAGGTCGAAGCGGATCGAGCGATGGGCAGCAGGTATCGGCTGGTCGGCAACGCGGCCAAAGAACGGGCGCAGCGATTGCAGGCGGAGCTGGCCCAAAGAGAATTGAAGTTCATGCCGATCATCTGGTCGTGACTCGAGATCCGCGCGGCCAACCAGATCGTAGTCCCTGCCAGGACAACCCCCGACATCATCAGACCGTCATCGCCCTGTCATCGGAGTTCCATCGATCGCTGCTCCTTTCGCCGCGCATCGCAGAGGACGGACATGCAGCTGATCAAGACAATTTTTTCCGACCGCCGGTCGATTCTGAAGGGCCTCGCGGCCGCAGCCGTCGCACCGCTGGCGGCGCCGGCTTTTGCGGCCGAGGCCCTGCCGGCGCAGCTGACCGGATCGGCGGCGGCAATCGCCACCGACAAGGCCTATTGGACGGCCGTGAAGGGGCTCTATGCCGTGACGCCTGATGTCGTCAATCTGGAGAACGGCTTCTGGGGCATCATGGCCGAGCCTGTCAGGCGCGAGTTCATCCGCCAGTCCGACATGGTCAACTATCAGAACACCTACTACGCGCGGCAGCGCGCAGGTGCGGATTTCGAGGCCGTGCGGGCCAAGGTGGCGGAGGCGGTCGGCGCGGCGCCCGGCGAAATCGCGCTCACCCGCGGCGCGACCGAAGCGCTGCAGCTGCTCATCAGCGGCTACAACAAGCTGAAGCCCGGCGACAGCGTGCTCTACGCCGACCTCGACTACGATTCGATGCAGTATGCGATGAACGCGCTCAGGGCGCGCCGCGGTGTCGACGTGGTCAAGTTCGATGTGCCCGAGCCGGCCACCCGCCAGGCCGTGCTCGACGCCTATGCCCGTGCCTTCGAGGCGAATCCGAAGACCAGGCTTCTCCTCCTCACCCATGTCAGCCATCGCACCGGCCTCGTCATGCCGGTCGCCGAGATCGCCCGCATGGCCAAAGCCAAGGGCATCGACACCATCCTCGACGCCGCCCATTCCTGGGGGCAGATGGACTTCAGGCTGAGTGAGCTTGAGGTCGATTTCGTCGGCTTCAATCTGCACAAATGGATCGGCGCGCCGGTCGGCGTCGGCTTCCTCTACATCAAGAAGGATCGCCTCGCCGACATCGATCGCGACCTCGGTGACGAGGATTTTCCGGAAACCGACATCCGCTCGCGGGTCCACACCGGCACCGTCAATTTCGCGACGGTGCTGACGGTGCCTGCGGCCGTCGAACTCCATCAGCAGATCGGCGCTGCGGCGAAACAGGCCCGCCTGCGCTACCTGCGCGACTACTGGGTCAGTCGTAGCAGGGGCTTCAAGGACATCGAGATCCTGACGCCCGATGAGGCCGGTCTGTATGGTGCGATCACGTCCTTCCGCCTCGCCGGCAAGACGAGCAAGGCCGACAACGACGCCGTCGTGGCGAAGCTCAGGGACAGCTACAAGGTCCTGACGGTTCGCCGGGCGGGCGTCGCCAGGGGCCAATGCATCCGCGTGACGCCGGCGCTTTACACCGAGGAGGCCGATCTCGACCGGCTCGTCGAGGCACTTGCCGCCATCACGGGGACGAAAGCGGGCTGAACCCGCGCGAGGCGGCGTGTCCGCGCATCGGCGCCTGTGCCATTCGCGATTGTGAGGCTTGAGCACGAGCCACGTTCCCGCCTCCGTGCTATTGCTGCTCCACGCAACTTCCCGCGAGGCCCCCATGCTCCCTATTCCCGCCGACATCTTCACCGAGCCCGAGGACGTTTCGCCCGACGGCCTCGCCAATCTCGGCCCGCTGCGTCGTCTCGCAGGCAGCTGGCAGGCCGACAAGGGGATCGACGTCAACCCGWAGGCGGAGGGGCCGGAGCGGCGGACCTTCATCGAGCGCATTCGGATGGACCCGATCGATCCGCAGGCCAACGGGCCGCAGCTGCTCTATGGCCTGCGCTATCACATCCACATCAACACGCCCGAGGAGGACATCACCTTCCACGACCAGGTCGGCTACTGGCTGTGGGAGCCCGCGACCGGGCTGATCATGCAGACGCTGGCGATCCCGCGCGGGCAGGTGCTGCTCGCCTCGGGCAAGGCCGGACCTGATGACAGGACCATCTCCGTCACGGCGAAGCGCGGCGACACCGCTTACGGGATCTGCTCGACCGACTTCCTGGAACAGGCCTTCCGCACCGATGCTTACCGCTGCGACATCACCTTCAACGACGACGGAAGCTGGACCTATCTGATCCAGACCGAGTTGTTCGTGCGCGGCGCGCCGTTCAATCATCACGACACCAACACGCTGAAACTCGTCGCRCCGCCAAAGCTCAATCCGCTCGCGGTGATCGTCAACGATCGCGCCAGGAGCGGCGGCAGCGGAACGGCGGCCTGAGCGCAGTCCGGAGATTTGCATGAAGCCGTATGTCATCTGTTTGATGCACTCCAGCCTGGATGGCCGCACACACCCCAGCCGCTGGCGTCCGAAGGGCGCGGGCACGGACTGGTTCGAGAAGATCCATGATGAGCTCGGCGGCGATGCCTGGGTGATCGGCCGCGTCACCGGCTCGGAGTTCGCCAAGGGCAAGCCCTATCCCACCGGGACGGCCGAGACGTTTCCGCGGGAGCCGTGGTTTGCGCGGCGTGATGCAAAGACCTATGGCGTCGTGCTCGATGCGCAGGGCAAGATCGGCTGGGGCCGCGCGGATATTGGCGGCGATCCGATCGTGGTCGTGCTGACCGAGACCGTGCCGGATGCACACCTTGCAGGCCTGCGCGGCGAGGGCGTGTCCTACATCTTTGCCGGCAGGTCGGAGATCGACCTCGCGCTGGCGCTCGACATTCTCAACCGCGAGCTCGGCGTGAAGCGCCTGCTGGTCGAGGGCGGCGGCGTCGCCAATGGCGCGTTCCTGCGCGCCGGTCTCATCGACGAATTCAATCTGATCCTGAGCCCCGCGATCGATGGCGCCAAGGGCGCACCCTTCGTCTTCGACTCGACGGACTCAGACAGCGACAAGCGCGCGCCCCTCACCGCGATGACGCTGGAGAGCACGCGCGAGCTTGGCGGCGGTGTGCTGCTGCTGCGGTACCTGATCAAGAACGATCCGCAAGGCCTCGTCAGGTAAAGCGCCGGCATGTCGGACACATCCGAGCACATCGTCATCRTCGGCGCCGGCCCGGCTGGCCTGATGGCGGGGCGCGAGCTTGCGCGCGCCGGCAAGAGGGTGACGATCCTGGAGGCACGCGAACGCTGCGGCGGGCGCATCCATCCGCTGCCGGCGGCAGAGTTCGGCTACCCCGCCGATGGCGGCGCCGAATTCGTCCATGGCGAGGCACCGGTGACGCACGCCCTGCTGGGCGAGGCGGGGCTGTCCCTTCAGGAGATCGAAGGCACGCTATGGAGGTTTGACGGCGCAGATTTTTCGCGCGAGGACCCTCACGATCCGCACGAGGCGGAGCTGCATGCCGTGCTCGGGGATTTGAAGGACGACCTCACCGTCGCCGATTTCCTGCGCCGTCATTTTGCCGGACCCGAGTATGATCGGCTGCGCTATTCGATCGAGCGGATGGTCGAGGGTTACGATGCCGCCGAT
>NZ_JBFUES010000734.1:0-3946 GCF_056403875.1 Bradyrhizobium sp. P2_E8 | reverse complement strand
CCATCTGGGCGCCCATGTTCTCGAACTTGTCCTCGAGCTCGATCTCCTTGGCGACGGTGACGCCGTCCTTGGTGATGCGGGGAGCGCCGAACGACTTGTCGAGCACGACGTTGCGGCCCTTCGGACCGAGCGTGACCTTCACCGCATTGTGGAGGATGTCGACGCCACGGAGCATGCGGTCGCGAGCGTCTACGCCGAACTTGACTTCTTTGGCTGACATATTGGTTTCCCTGAATTGACTGGTTCTCATCTCACCCTTGGCGATGCGCCCGGCAGGCGCTCCTCAGGGGTGAGCGGTGCGAGCGGTGGATCAGGCGGCCTTCTTCTTGGAAGCCACGTCGGTGAGAACGCCCATGATGTCGCTCTCCTTCATGATCAGCAGCTCCTGGCCGTCGATCTTGACCTCGGTGCCCGACCACTTGCCGAACAGCACCCGGTCGCCGACCTGGACGTCTATCGGGATCAGCTTGCCGCTCTCGTCGCGGCCGCCCGGGCCGACAGCGATGACTTCACCCTGGGATGGCTTTTCCTTGACCGTGTCGGGAATGATGATGCCACCGGCGGTCTTCTCTTCCGCGTCGATGCGCTTGACCACGACCCGGTCGTGAAGCGGACGGAATTTCATGCTCTCCTCCTGTCTGCTAGACGCTTTTTGAAATAGCAGTCGAAGCTAGCGAGTGCTGACCGCTCCGAAAATAAGCCGGCTTGGTCGGCAAACAAGACAAAGCCGCGAAGGATTTCGAAAATCCGTCGTCCTCACCGGTCCGCGGAGGCCCATTCAAGCCACCTAAAGGAGCCCCTGGTATCAAGTCTTGGCTGGTTGGAGGAAGCCGCTGGGGAAACGCTAGGCGGACTTGTACCGCCTGCCCAGGTTGTTGTTTGGCTTTGCCATCCAATGGCTAGCCGGGCAGGGTTGCGCGCATCTGGAGTAGCCTGTTCAGGTACAATGATGCCGCGGTCAAACGGCAGGGTAGACCCGCCGCGGTACGCGGAGAGGCCGGAAAATCCCATCCCTCTCGCTTACCGAGAGCACCTGAGATGCAGCGGAAGAGCAACTTTCTTTCTAGATTCTCTCCCTCCGCCAGTCCACTCGAATCGGCAGCAACACAACGACTGGCGCGACAAAGGCTGTTGCGGCTAGTTCCGCGATGATACGCGCTAGTCAGCGCGCAAACCGTAGCTTTTGACCGTGGGTTCGGCGGACTTCGCGTTGTCCGCGGGATCTCTTAGATCGAGGCTGATGACGGATCTACCGCAATCAAGCGCCTCCTCGTGAGGTCCTGTGAAGCGACCAATTTGGTAAGCACGCGATTGCTAGTCTTGCTTTCGCGCAGCGAAAATCACGCAAGTGGTTGTGCCATGCGCAAGAAGCTTGCCCGCGCTATCGACGATGCGACCCTCGGCGGTCGCGCCCTGTCTGCCACGGTGAACCACGACGCCAGAGGCGATAACGGGGCCCGGTCCMGGCTTTAGCGGACGGGTGAGATTCACATTAAAGTTCGTTGTCGTAAAACGCTCGCCTTCATCGAGTGTCGTGTGTACGGCACAGGACATTGCCGAGCTCAAAATCACGGCGAGGTAACCGCCGTGCACAACCCCGCCAGGGTTTGCGAACTGTGGCCCGGGCCAACCTGTAAACTCCGTGCTGCCGTGCGCTGCCGCGGATAGCTGGAAATTCAGTGGCGTGCAGATGGGAGCAACTGGCGTCCCTGTGCGCAAAAGCTCGCGGAAGAACGCTAATCCTTCATTCTCTCGCGATGCAGGACGCTCGTCGCCCATCGTCATGGTTTCCTTCCTTGCAGGATCAGCCGGCCGGCCATCTTCGGCTCCGAAATATCGGCGGCGTGCTGCGTGCCGCCGTCCATGCGTGGCGCTGCTTAGCTCAAGGGGCCGGTCAGCGATGGCTTAAGCACATATTTTCCCGTCGCCTGCCGAGCTTCCATGATGCGGTGAGCTTCGCCGGCTCCTTCGAGAGGCAGCCGCCCGGCAACCTCCACGTGAAGGCGCTTTTGGGTGACAAGTTCCGCAACAGTATCGAAGGCCTTCTGCGCTTCATCCGGCCGGGCCTTGAACCAGTGACTGACGTAATAGCCAATCACCGCTTGGTTCATCGGCATGAGGCGCTGGGCGACAAAAGAAGAGGGGCGCCTGCTTGCAGTCCCATAAACGACGAGGCGCCCGAATGGTGCGAGCGCGGCGAGAGCCTGGTCGAAAAATGAGCCTCCGACCATATCGAGAACCACATCGGCCCCGCGTCCGCCGGTAAGCCGTTTCACCTCGCGCGGCCAATCAGCGGCGGTAGAGTCGACAGCGTGGTCGGCGCCTCGCGCCAAGGCTTGCTGCCGGCGTTCGGGTGTACTGGCGCCGGCAATGACGCGGCCGGCGCCCAAAATCTTGGCGAGCTGAATTGCGTAGTTGCCAACGCCCCCGGCGCCGCCGGGAATGAAGACGGATTCGCCGGGCTTGAGCCGTCCAGCTTCCTTGAGCATTTGAAAAGCAGTGACGCCGGCAACAACAAGCGTGGAAGCGACGTCAAGATCGAGTCTTGGGTCCAGTTTGATGACATTGTCGACGCCGGCGAGGGCGTACTCGGCGTAGCCGCCAAGACCGTCTCCGCCGAAAAACGCGAACACCCGATCACCTGGATGCAGCGTTGTGACGCCCAGGCCAACGGCGTCTACGACGCCGGCGGCTTCGCTGCCGAGGATCGCCGGCAAAGGTGTCGGCAGTGGATAGGGATCACCGCGCCGACGCACGATGTCGGCGTAATTGACGCTCGCGGCTTCGATCCGGATGAGCACTTCGTCAGCCCCGGGCTGCGGTTTCAAAACCTCTTCCACCCGAAGCGCCTCGGCATCGCCGTAGGCATGCAACAATACCGCCTTCATAGACCCGCACCCTCCACTATGACGCTTGTCCTAACGCTCCCTCACCTATAGATAAGACAGTCGTCCTAGTCAACAGCCATGACAGCCCATTCACCGCGCGAACAAATGATTTTGGCCGCCATGTCCCTCTTTCAGAGGGAAGGCTATGCCGCGGCCTCATGGCGGCGGTTGGTGCAGGAGTCGGGAGCGCCCTGGGGCTCCGCCTATCATTATTTTCCGGATGGTAAGGAGCAGGTTGGCGTCGCCGCTCTCGAATGGGCGTCACAGAATGTCGCTGCGGGCATCGCGCAGTGCTTCCCCGAAGGCGGCCGCGCTGCGGACGGTATCCGCAAGTTGTTTGCGGGTAGCGCGGCGCAGTTGGCGAAGTCCGGGTTCACCGCTGGTTGCCCCGTGTGCACCGTTGCACTGGAAACTGCACCCCAATCTCAGGCGCTCACCAAGGCGTGCAAGAACGCGTTCGCTCTCTGGCAGCAAACGATTGCTGATGGCTTGATCCGATGCGGAATGGCCCCGAAGAATGCGGAGACGCTCGCGCCGGTAATCTTGGCGGCCTTTGAAGGTGCTCTCATTCAGGCGCGCGTGGCGCAATCGCAGGAGCCTATGCGCGCGTGTGGGGCTCAGATTGCCCGGCTTTGCGATTGAGAGCTTCGACTAAGGCTCTACCTCCGTTGAGGGCGCTCTGACTTGCCGGGGAGAGCCGCTTCTTGCGGAAGCGGATGAGGGTTCTGACCGCGAAGTCTGCCCATGTACTTCCAATGGTCACGCACGGGGACGTACAGTCTTCCGGTCTTGATTGGCGGCTTTCTCGCACGAATCTTCATATTCGCGCGTAGCTGAATTGGTGGGTTTTGGTCTACAAAAGTCGAGAGTGCTTTATCTTTCAATGAGGGTTGACTGACACTCTCTCCGCCATTTGTCGATTTCAGGCCCCGGATTGCTTCCAGGCGGGACAGCGTTTGGAAAGCCAGCGTGATCTTTCTGAAATTGGGTCGGGAGCCGATCCTACGCTTTGCCTTCGTTTGTGCCCCCTCGCACCAACGAGATACGCGCACCGGTAC
>NZ_JBFUES010000733.1:0-3949 GCF_056403875.1 Bradyrhizobium sp. P2_E8 | reverse complement strand
GAGTTACCCTTATCGCGCAACAACTACGCCCTTGGGTTATGGGTCCCGGCCTTCGCCGGGACGACACCGATGTTGTCGCGACGGCTCGCCAGACCAACTCGCCCTAGCTTACGTCTGCTCCGCCTTCGCAAAGCGATCATCCAGCGCGTAGCCGGCGCCGCGGACGGTGCGGATGGGATCCTGCTCGCGGCCGAGATTGAGCAGCTTGCGCAGGCGGCCGATATGGACGTCGACGGTGCGCTCGTCGATGTAGATGTCGCGGCCCCAGACGCTGTCGAGCAGCTGCTCGCGCGAGAACACGCGGCCGGGATGCTCCAGGAAGAACTCCAGCAGGCGATATTCGGTCGGGCCGAGGTCGATCGGCCGGCCCGAGCGCGCCACACGGCGCTTGTCGCGGTCGAGCTCGATGTCGCCATAGGCGAGCACGGTGGCGAGCCGCTCGGGGCTGGCGCGCCGCAGCAGGCCCTTCACGCGCGCCAGCAGCTCCGGCACCGAGAACGGCTTGACGATGTAGTCGTCCGCGCCGGTCGCAAGACCCCGCACCCGCTCGCTCTCCTCACCGCGCGCGGTGAGCATGATGATCGGCAGCTGCTTGGTCTCGGGCCGGGTCCGCAGCCGCCGGCACAGCTCGATGCCCGACAGCCCCGGCAGCATCCAATCGAGCACGATCAGATCCGGGATATGTTCCTTGAGGCGGGTGTCGGCGTCGTCGCCGCGCATCACCGTCTCGACGTCATAGCCGTCGCCTTCGAGGTTGTAGCGGAGAAGCTCGGTGAGAGCTTCCTCGTCCTCAACCACCATAATGCGTGCGCCCATGGTGTCGTCGCTCCTTGCGTCTTCAGGTATTCGGGACCGTCGTGGCGAAGGTCGTCATGTCGCCCTTCGGCCGCTTGTCGGTGATCGCCTGGCCCTCGATCATGTAGAACACGGTCTCGGCGATGTTGGTGGCGTGGTCGCCGATCCGCTCGATGTTCTTGGCGCAGAACATCAGATGGATGCAGAACGAGATGTTGCGCGGATCCTCCATCATGTAGGTGAGGAGCTCGCGGAACAGCGAGGTGCAGATGGCGTCGACTTCCTCGTCGCCCTTCCACACCGCCATCGCGGCCGGCAGATCGTGCGCGGCATAGGCGTCCAGCACCGACTTGACCTGCTGCTGCACGAGGTCGGTCATGTGTTCCAGGCCGCGGAACAGCTTGAGCGGATGGAAATCCGTCTCCAGCGCGGCGACGCGCTTGCCCATGTTCTTGGCGAGGTCGCCGATGCGCTCGAGATCGGTCGCAACGCGCATGGCGCCGACGATCTCGCGCAGATCGACCGCCATCGGCTGGCGGCGGGCGATGGTGAGCACGGCGCGTTCCTCGATGCGCTTCTGCAGCGCGTCGAGCTCGGTGTCGGTGGCGACCACGCGCTGGCCGAGCGCGACGTCGCGGCGGATCAGCGCGTCGACGGAATCGACGATCATGCGCTCGGCGATCCCGCCCATCTCGGCGACGAGTCGGGTGAGCTCCTGGAGGTCGGTGTCGAAGGCCTTTGCGGTATGTTCAGAACCCATGTCCCGTCTCCTCAGCCGAACCGGCCGGTGATGTAATCCTGCGTGCGCCGGTCGCTCGGCGACGTGAAGATCTTGCTGGTGTCGTCGAACTCGATCAGCTCGCCGAGATACATGAAGGCGGTCTTGTCGGAGACGCGCGCCGCCTGCTGCATGTTGTGGGTGACGATCGCGATCGTGTAGTTCTCGGACAGTTCCTGGATCAGCTCCTCGACCTTGGCGGTCGAGATCGGGTCGAGCGCCGAGCAGGGCTCGTCGAACAGGATCACCTCGGGCCGCACCGCGACGGTGCGGGCGATGCAGAGGCGCTGCTGCTGGCCGCCGGAGAGCGACAGGCCGGAGGCGTTGAGCTTGTCCTTGACCTCGTTCCACAGCGCGCCGCCGCGCAGCGCCTTCTCGACGCGGTCGTCCATCTCGGACTTCGAGATCTTCTCGTAGAGGCGGATGCCGAAGGCGATGTTCTCGTAGATCGTCATCGGGAACGGCGTCGGCTTCTGGAACACCATGCCGACCCGGGCGCGCAGCAGATTGAGGTCGAGCTTGCCGTCGAGGATGTTGGTCTGGTCGAGCATGAGCTGGCCGGTGGCGCGCTGACCCGGATAGAGGTCGTACATCCGGTTGAAGATGCGCAGCAGGGTCGACTTGCCGCATCCCGACGGGCCGATGAACGCGGTGACGCGGTTGGCGCCGAGCGTCAGGTTGATGTTCTTCAGCGCGTGGTGCTCGCCGTAATAGAAGTTGAGGTTGCGCACCGTCACCTTGGCCGGGGCCTCGGGCAACACCGGCGCCTGGGGCAAACCACCGGCCGCGCTCATCGATACGGAAAGCTCACTCATTTTGCGGTCCTCTCGGCGCCAAGGATGCGCGCGCCAATATTCAGGGCAAGAACGGTAATCGTGATCAGCAGCGCGCCGCTCCAGGCCAGCTGCTTCCAATAGGCGTAGGGGCTCTGGACGAAGTTGTTGATGGTGACCGGCAGGTTCGCCATCGTCTTGTTCAGGCCGAGGCTGAAGAACTGGTTCGACAGCGCGGTGAAGAGCAGCGGCGCGGTCTCGCCGGCGACGCGGGCGGTTGCGAGCAGCACGCCGGTGATGAGGCCGGAGCGGGCGGCGCGATAGGCGATCCGCTTGATCACCAGCGAGCGCGGCAGGCCGAGGGCGGACGCCGCCTCGCGCAGCGCGTTCGGCACCAGCAGCAGCATGTCCTCGGTCGTGCGCAGCACCACCGGGATGACGATGACGGCGAGCGCGAGGGAGCCTGCGATCGCCGAGAAGCCGCGCATCGGCACCACCACCGCGCCGTAGATGAACAGGCCGATGATGATCGAGGGCGCCGAGAGCAGGATGTCGTTGATGAAGCGGATCACCGAGGTCAGCTTGTCGTTGCGGCCGTACTCGGCGAGATAGGTGCCGGCGAACAGGCCGAGCGGCGCGCCGATGCCGACGCCGAGCACGGTCATGATGATCGAACCGACGATGGCATTGCGCAGGCCGCCTTCGGTCGAGCCCGGAGGCGGCGTGTCTGCCACGAAAATCTCAAGGTTCAGACCGGCGATGCCGTTGTAGAGCAGCGTGATCAGGATCAGCGCTAGCCAGGTAACGCCGAAGGCGGCGGCGGCCATGCAAAGGCCTCGGATGACGAAGTCCTTGCGGCGGCGGCGTGAATAGATCGGGTTCATGGCGTTAGTTCCCCGCCTTCTTTTCCAGCCGCATCAGCATCAGCCGTGCCGCTGCGAGCACGAAGAACGTCAGCACGAACAGCAGAAGGCCGAGCAGGATCAGGCCGGACTGGTGCAAGCCGTCGCTCTCGGCGAACTCGGATGCGATCGCCGCCGAGATCGTGGTACCCGGCGCGAAGATCGAGGAGGAGATGCGGAACGAGTTGCCGATGATGAACGTCACCGCCATGGTCTCGCCGAGCGCGCGGCCCAGCGCCAGCATGACGCCGCCAATGACGCCAACGCGGGTGTAGGGGATCACCACGCTGCGAACGACTTCCCAGGTGGTGCAGCCGACGCCGTAGGCGGCCTCCTTCAGCACCGGCGGCACCGTCTTGAACACGTCGACCGAGATCGAGGTGATGAAGGGCAGCACCATGATGGCGAGGATCAGCGCGGCGTTGAACAGGCTGAGATAAGACGGGGGCCCCGCGAAGATCGCGCCCAGGACGGGGACGCCGTCGAAGATCTTGATCATGAAGGGCTGGAAGGTGTTGGCCAGGAACGGGCCCAGCACGAAGAAGCCCCACATGCCGTAGATGATCGAGGGRATGCCGGCGAGCAGYTCGATCGCCATCCCGATCGGGCGGCGCAGCCATTGCGGACAGAGCTCGGTGAGGAAGATCGCAATGCCGAGGCCAACGGGAATGGCGATCAGCATCGCGATGAAGGAGGTGACG
>NZ_JBFUES010000732.1:0-3949 GCF_056403875.1 Bradyrhizobium sp. P2_E8 | reverse complement strand
CCGCGCCCGTACCGGCCCCATCGCCGAAGCCGCAGGTCGAGGCCGCCCTGCCTCCGCCGCCACCGCCGGTGAAACCGGCCGATCCCGCCCCCGCGCCGAACGCAGACGCCGGGCCTAGCGCGGCCGCCCTGGCGGAGGACCCCACCATCAAGGGCCTGACGGCCAAGATCGCGGCCAATCCTGATGACGTGAACGCGCTGTACCGGCGCGGCCAGGTCTATGCCAGCAAGGGTGCCTACAACCTCGCCATCAAGGATTTCGACGACACGCTCCGGATCAACTCGAAGGACGTCGAGGCGCTGAACAACCGCTGCTGGACCCGCACCGTGGTCGGCGATCTCCAGGCCGCGCTGAAGGATTGCAACGAAGCGCTGCGGCTGCGGCCGAATTTCGTCGATGCGCTGGACAGCCGGGGGCTGGTCAATCTGAAATCGGGGGCGGTGAAGAACGCCATCGCCGATTTCGATGCGGCCCTGAGGATCAATCCGCGCCTCACCTCCTCGCTGTACGGACGGGGCCTCGCCAAGCAGCGCAACGGCTCCGCCCAGGAAGGGGCGCTGGACATCGCCAATGCCAAGGCGATGGATCCGAACATCGTTCAGGAATTCGCAAGCTACGGAGTCCGCTAGTATTTTTTTGAGTTGAGGCGGCGGACGCCTCGAACCCTCGGCCGCCCAAAACAGACTAAAGGGACGGATGCCGCAGGCGGCCTTTCCCGGGGGGCCTATTGCAGGGAATTTGGAACCGCGCAGGTCTGCTGCGCAGGAGGGACTGGCAATGAGATTGGCTGCAAAAGGACTTACCGCAATCCTGTCCATCATGGCCATTGGCGCCGCGCTGTCGCTGCCGGCCTCGCCCGCATTCGCCGCCGACGACGGCAACAGCAAGAACGTCACCGAGGACGAGATCGTGCGCGCACTGGCGCCGCCGCAGAAGAAGCCGCTGACCCGCGGCCTCTCGATCGCGCCGCAGGCCGACCCCGCGCCGAGCGCGTCGGAGACCAAGCTGATCCAGTCCGTGCGCGGCCGCTCGACGCGCTCGCTGTCGTCGACCGAGCGCGAGGAAATCGCATCGGTCGCCAAGGACAAGCCGAACATCGATCTCGAGATCACCTTCGACTACAACTCCGCCAATATCAGCACCAAGTCGCTGGCTTCGGTGCAGGCGCTCGGTCGCGCGCTGACCAGCCCAGACCTGAAGGGATCGACCTTCGTGGTCGCCGGCCACACCGACGCCGCCGGCGGCGAGGCCTACAACCAGGACCTGTCGGAGCGCCGCGCGGATGCGATCAAGCGCTACCTCGTCGAGAAGTACAGCATCTCCTCGACCGACCTCGTCACCGTCGGCTACGGCAAGAGCAAGCTGAAGGACCCGGGCCAGCCGATGGCCGAGGTCAACCGCCGCGTGCAGGTCGTCAACATGGAAAACAAGACCACCGCATCGAAGTAAGCACGACGCAATTCTTTGAAATGACCGTTCGTGATGTGGTGTAAAGTCTCGCTTCCAAAGCGCGTCCCGCAGCCGTGCGGGACGCCGCTTTGTTTCAGGGAAACGCTCTCAGCAGGCCTCGTGCGGATGGCCGTGAGCCAGGCCAGGACAATCCGGCGATGAACGTCTCCGACTATCTCAAGCCTGCCGGAACCGTGGCGTTCATCGTCGCGCTCGGCATCGGCTATTATCTGTTCGAGCATCGGCATCGCCCCGAGGCCAAGGAAACGCCGGGCGAGGCGCTCGTCATCGTGACGAAGTCGACCAATGCGTGCTTCTCCGACCTCGTTCGTGTGACCGGCTTCTTCGTGCCGCGCCGCGAGGCCGTGGTCGTCGCCGACCAGGAAGGTTCCAGGGTCACCGACCTCTTCGTCACCGAGGGGACCATGGTCACCGACAACCAGGAGCTGGCGCGCCTGACGGCACCGCCGCAGATCCCGGGCCAGCCGCAGCGACCCGGCCCGCAGGGCCCGATCTCGCTGAAGGCGCCGGCGCCGGGCCTCGTCACGGAAGTTCGCACCATCGTCGGCGCGCCGGCCTCGCCGCAGGCCGGCCCGATGTTCCGCATCGCCGTCAACAACGAGATCGAGCTCGACGCCCAGGTTCCGGCCGTGCACATGCCCAAGCTCAGCGCCGGCGCGACCGTGCGCATCAGCCGCGACGACGCGCCCGATTTGATCGGCCGGGTGCGGCTGGTTGCGCCCGAAATCGACCGCACCACCCAGCTCGGCCGCGTCCGCATCAGCGTCACCAACAATCCCTCGCTGAAGGTCGGCGTGTTCGCGCGCGCCTCGATCGACGCCAAGCGAAGCTGCGGCGTCGCGGTGCCCAAGACCGCGATCGACCATCTCACCGTGCAGGTCGTCAAGGGCAACACGATCGAGACGCGCAAGGTGCGGGTCGGGCTGTCGTCCGACACCGCGACGGAAATCCTGGAAGGGCTCGACGTCGGCGAAATCGTCGTGGCCGACGCCGGCTCTTCACTGCATGACGGCGACCAGATCAAGACCATGTTCGCCGATGAACTCGATCGCACGCGGGTACGCTGATGGCTCTCAATATCTCGGCATGGTCGATCCGGAATCCGCTGCCGTCGGTCGTCTTTTCGATCATCCTCCTGATCCTCGGCTGGACCTCCTTCGYCAAGCTCGCGGTGACGCGGCTGCCCTCGGCCGACATTCCCGTGATCTCGGTCGCGGTGTCGCAGTTCGGTGCGGCGCCGGCCGAGCTCGAATCCCAGGTCACCAAGACCATTGAAGACGCGGTCTCCGGCGTCGAGGGTGTCAGACACATCACCTCC
The DNA here is from genome assembly GCF_056403875.1 of Bradyrhizobium sp. P2_E8. Lineage (NCBI taxonomy): Bacteria > Pseudomonadati > Pseudomonadota > Alphaproteobacteria > Hyphomicrobiales > Nitrobacteraceae > Bradyrhizobium > Bradyrhizobium sp. P2_E8. The sequence goes on along the minus strand of NZ_JBFUES010000732.1, from coordinate 1,161 downwards.
TCGATCACCGACGGCCTGTCGCTGACCACCATCCAGTTCGCACTGGAGACCAATACCGACCGCGCGCTCAACGACGTCAAGGACGCGGTGACGCGCGTTCGCTCCAACCTGCCGCAGAACGTCACCGAGCCGCTGATCCAGCGCGTCGACGTGATCGGCCTGCCGATCGTCACCTATGCCGCGATCTCGCCCGGCAAGACGCCGGAGCAGCTGTCCTATTTCGTCGACGACGTGGTCAAGCGCGCGCTCCAGGGCGTGCGCGGCGTCGCCCAGGTCGAGCGCATCGGCGGTGTCGAGCGCGAGATCCTGGTCTCGCTCGATCCCGACCGCCTTCAGGCGATGGGCCTGACCGCCGTCAATGTCAGCCAGAGCCTGCGCGGCACCAATGTCGACGTCGCCGGCGGCCGCGCCGAGATCGGCAAGAACGACCAGGCGATCCGCACCCTGGCCGGCGCCAAGACGCTGAGCGACCTCGCCGGCACCATGGTCCCGCTGTTCGGCGGCGGCGAGGTTCGGCTCGACGATCTCGGCACCGTCACCGACACCATCGCCGACCGCCGCACCTTCGCCCGCTTCAACGGCGAGCCGGTGGTCGCGCTCGGCATCAAGCGCTCCAAGGGCGCCAGCGACGTGAAGGTCGCCGATGCCGTGCAGAAGCGCATCGACGCGCTCAAGGCCGCCTATCCCGACGTCGATCTCAAGCTGATCGACACCTCGGTCGAATACACCAACGGCAATTACGAAGCGGCGATCTCGACCCTGTTCGAAGGCGCCATTCTCGCCGTCGTCATCGTGCTGCTGTTCCTGCGCGATCTGCGCGCCACCATCATCGCCGCGATCTCGCTGCCGCTGTCGATCTTCCCGGCATTCTGGGCGATGGACCTCCTCGGCTTCTCGCTCAACCTCGTCAGCTTCCTCGCCATCACGCTGTCGACAGGTATTCTCGTCGACGACGCCATCGTCGAGATCGAGAACATCGTGCGGCACATGAACATGGGAAAATCGCCCTATCGTGCCGCGCTGGAAGCCGCCGACGAGATCGGCCTCGCCGTGATCGCGATCTCGCTCACCATCATCGCGATCTTCGCCCCCGCGAGCTTCATGTCGGGCATCGCCGGACAGTTCTTCAAGCAGTTCGGCATCACCGTCTCGGTGCAGGTG
>NZ_JBFUES010000731.1:0-3982 GCF_056403875.1 Bradyrhizobium sp. P2_E8 | reverse complement strand
CTCTCGCACCGCGCGCAAAATCAGGAAATCGCCGATCGCCTGCGGCACGCGGATGCCCGACGCGATGGTGTGGGCGTCCTCCCAGCGCGTCGCGTGCTCCGTGCCGGCCTCATAGGCCCGCACCATCGGCGCACAGCCGGAGGCCTGCACCGCGACCATGCGCGGGCGTTTTGAGCCGATGAAGCCGATCTTCTCGAGCTCGTCGAAGGCCTTCCACATGCCGATCAGGCCGGTGCCGCCGCCGGTCGGATAGAAGATCACGTCGGGCACGTCCCAACCGAGCTGCTCGGCGAGCTCGAGGCCCATCGTCTTCTTGCCTTCGATGCGGTACGGCTCCTTGAGCGTRGACGTGTCGAACCAGCCGACCTTCGCCTTGCCCTCGCCGACGATCTTGCCGCAATCGTCGATATAGCCGTTGACGCGGTAGACGGTCGCGCCCTGGAGCTCGATCTCGCTGACGTTCACCTCGGGCGTGTCGGCCGGGCAGAAGATCGTGGTCTTGATGCCGCAGGACGTTGCATAGGCCGCGAGCGCCGCACCGGCATTGCCGTTGGTCGGCATCGCCATGTGCTTGATGCCGAGCGCCTTGCCCATCGACACCGCCATCACCAGACCGCGCGCCTTGAACGAGCCGGTCGGCAGCCGCCCCTCGTCCTTCACGATGATCTCGCCGCCACCGAGCTTCTTCCCGAGCTTCGGCAGCCGGATCAGCGGCGTCGTCACCTCGCCGAGCGAGACGATGTCCTGGCATCTGCGCACCGGCAGCAGCTCGCGGTAGCGCCACATGTCGGCGGGGCGTTGCGCGAGTGCATCCTTGGTCAGCGCCTTCTTCACGCCCGCGAGGTCGTAGCGCACCAGCAGCGGCTTGCCGGCCTTGGAGAGGTTGTGGACCTGGTCGGCGGCGTAATGATCGCCTTCCATCGCGCATTCGAGATGGGTGACGAAGGTCGGGCGTTCGATGGTGAGGTTGTCGTTATCGTGCATGGATCTGCCTTCTTCTTGTGTCCGCGACTTTCTGACTGTCATTGCCGGGCTTGACCCGGCAATCCATCCCTTGAAGAGCGCTTCGCTTGATGGATGCGCGGGTCAAGCCCGCGCATGACGAGTGGCGAGTACCGCTAGATATTCAACACCCGTCCATACGCATCCAGCACGGCTTCCTTCATCATCTCCGACAGGGTCGGATGCGGGAATACCGTGTGCATCAGCTCTTCTTCCGTCGTCTCCAGATTCATGGCGACGACGTAGCCCTGGATCAGCTCGGTGACCTCCGCGCCGACCATGTGGGCGCCGAGAAGCTGGCCGGTCTTCTTGTCGAAGATCACCTTGACCAGGCCCTGGTCCTCGCCGAGCGCGATCGCCTTGCCGTTGCCGACGAAGGGGAAGCGGCCGACGCGGATCTCGCGGCCGTTCTCCTTGGCCTTGGCTTCCGTCAAACCGACGGAGGCGACCTGCGGCTGGCAGTAGGTGCAGCCCGGGATCATGTTCTTGTCCATGGGATGCGGATGCAGGCCCTTGATCGCCTCGACGCAGATCACGCCCTCATGCTCGGCCTTGTGCGCGAGCATGGGGGGACCTGCGACGTCGCCGATGGCGTAGATGCCGGGGATGTTGGTCTTGCCGTAACCGTCGATGACGATGCAGCCGCGGTCGGTTTTGACGCCGAGCTTTTCGAGGCCGAGATTCTCGATGTTGCCGACGACGCCGACCGCCGAGATCACGCGCTCGAACTCGGTGGTCACAGGCTTGCCCTTGCCGTCGTCGATGGTGGCGACGACGCTGTCGGCCTTCTTCTCCAGCTTGGTCACCTTGGTCGAGGACATGATCTTGATGCCCTGCTTCTCCAGGCGCTTGCGGGCAAGGCCCGCGATCTCCGCGTCCTCGACGGGCAGGATCTGCGGCAGCACCTCGACCACGGTGACGTCGGAGCCCWTGGTGTGGAAGAACGAGGCGAACTCGATGCCGATCGCGCCGGAGCCGACGACCAGCAGCGACTTCGGCATCCGCTCCGGCACCATCGCCTCGAAATAGGTCCAGATCAGCTTCTTGTCGGGCTCGAGCCCCGGCAGCACGCGCGGCCGCGCGCCGGTCGCGACGATGATGTGCTTGGCCTGGTAAGTCCCCTCGCCCAGCGTGCCCTTCGGCGCCTCGACGTCGGACTTCTTCACGGTGACCTTGCCGGGCGCGTCGATCGAGGCGGCGCCCCAGATCACGCTGACCTTGTTCTTCTTCATCAGGAAGCCGACGCCGTCGTTCAGGCGCTTGGAGACGCCGCGCGAGCGCTGCACCACGGCCTTCGGGTCAAACGAGACCTTCTCGGCCGACAGGCCGTAATCCTTGGCGTGCTGCATGTAGTGGTAGATCTCGGCGGAGCGCAGCAATGCCTTGGTCGGGATGCAGCCCCAGTTCAGGCAGATGCCGCCGAGGTAGGATTTTTCGACGATCGCGACCTTGAAGCCGAGCTGGGCGGCGCGGATCGCGGTGACATAGCCGCCGGGACCGGAGCCGATGATGATGATGTCGAAGGATGTATCGGCCATGGCGGCTCCCGTTCAACTCAAGCGGTCGTTGCGCCGCGGGCGCGGCGATTGAGAATGTAAATTCTGATCAGCCATTCCGAGAGAATGACCGCCGCCATGACGGCAAAGATGGTTAGCGCGATCGGTGCCCAGATGCTGCGCGACAGCGCCTCGCCGGCGAAGAAGGCGGCCTCAACGATTTCGAGGCCGAACGGATTGAGCGTGAGGATCAGCGACACCAGCATCGAGATCCAGGGCCAGCGCGTCCTCATGCGCCATCTCAGACCATCATCATGACGGGATTTTCGATCAACTGCTTGAACGCGCCGATCAGCTCGGCGCCGAGCGCGCCGTCGATGGCGCGGTGATCGCAGGACAAGGTCACGCTCATCATGTGCGCGATCTCGATCTTGCCATTCCGCACCACGGGCCGTTCTTCGCTGGTGCCGACCGCGAGGATGGTCGCGTGCGGCGGGTTGATCACGGCGGTGAAGTGGCTGATGCCGTACATGCCGAGGTTGGAAACGGCGGTCGTGCCGCCCTGGTATTCCTCGGGCTTGAGCTTGCGCGAGCGGGCGCGCGCGGCAAAATCCTTCATCTCGTTGGAGATGGTGGAGAGCGTCTTGGTCTCCGCTTTCCGGATGATCGGCGTGATCAGGCCGCCGGGCATCGCCACGGCGACGCCGACGTCGGAATGGTGATGCTTGACCATGCCGCTTTCGGTCCAGCTCACATTGCAGTTCGGGATCTTCTGCAGCGCGACCGCCATCGCCTTGATCACGAAGTCATTGACCGAGATCTTGTAGAGCGGCTTCTTCTCCTTGTCCTTGGGAGCAGCCGCATTGATCTCCTCGCGCGCAGCGAGCAGCTTGCCGATGTCGCAGTCGATGGTGAGGTAGAAGTGCGGGACGTTCTGGATCGACGCGGTCAAACGTTGGGCAATCGTGCGGCGCATGCCGTCGTGCGGGACGATGTCGTAGGAGCCCGGCTCGAACAGCGACAGGATCTGCTTGTCCGACATGGTCGGCGCGATCGCGGGCGCGCCCGACGGCGCTGCGGCGGGCGCCTTGAGGCCCTTGCCGGACTTGGCCTGCTCGACGTCGCGGGCGACGACACGACCGTGCGGGCCGGTGCCGTTGATGGCCGCGATCTGGATGCCGGCGTCCTTGGCGAGGCGCCGCGCGAGCGGCGAGGAGAACACGCGGCCGCCCTGCCCGTTGGCCTGTGCCGCGGGAGCTGAAGCCGGCGCGGTGGCAGGAGCCGGCGCTGCCTTCGGTGCAGCCGGCGCGGGTGCTGGCGCTGCAGCCGGTGCTTCGGCGGCCTTCGGCGGCGCCGCTGATGCGCTGGGCTTGGCGGCGCCGGCGGCCTTCACGTCTTCGCCCTCACCAGCGAGTACGGCGATCACGTCGTTGACCGGGACGTCCTGCGTGCCCTCGGGCACGAGGATCTTGGCGATCGTGCCC
>NZ_JBFUES010000730.1:0-4814 GCF_056403875.1 Bradyrhizobium sp. P2_E8 | reverse complement strand
GAGCAGCTCCGCGGTCGGCCAGGAATCGGCCGGCAGGCCGTATTTGATTTGCATCGCCTTCACGGCGGCGCGGCTCTGCTGGCCCAGCACGCCGTCGACCTTGCCGACATTGAAGCCGGCCTGGACCAGAAGCTGCTGCAATTGCTTGAGCTCGTTGAACGGCAGTTGTGCGACCGGCGCCGCCGGCTTGCGYATCGGGGCAGCGCCCGCGATGCGGGTGGCGAGATAGCCCGCCGTGGTCGAGTAGATCAGCGAGTTATTCCACTCGGTGTAGGCCGCGAAATTCGCATACGCCATGAAGGCAGGACCGGTCCGTCCCATCGGCAGCAGCACTGACGCCGCGAGATTGTCGTTCGGCAGCGGACGGCCGTCGGGATAGGTGACCCCAAACTGCGCCCATTTCGAGCGTGGCTGCTGCACGGTGAGGTCGGTCTGCTCCCACGGCAGGTTCTGCGGTACCTTGATCTCCTCCAGCCACGGCTCGCCGCGACGCCACTTCAGGCCGTTGGCGATGTAGTTCGCGGTCGAGCCGATCACGTCGGGCTCGCTGCGCAGGAGATCGCGCCGTCCGTCACCGTCGTAATCGACGGCGTAGTTGACGTAATGCACGGGCAAAAACTGCGTCTGCCCGAGCTCGCCGGCCCAGGAGCCGATCATCTCGTCGGGTGTGAGATCGCCACGGTCGATGATCTTCAGCGCGGCGATGGTCTCGTTCACGAACATCTCCGAGCGGCGGCAGTCATAGGCGAGCGACACCAGCGATTTCAGCGTCGGCAGATTGCCCATGTTGGCGCCGAAGTCGCTCTCCAGGCCCCAGAACGCAGCGATCGTTCCGGCGGGGAGGGAAGGCGTGGATTCGCCTGAAGTCTAGGTGAAGTGACGGCCTCAGGCCATCCTTTCCATGCCATCCTTTCCACGTCATGCCAACATGCGGAACACGAGGGAGCGGATGTCGCGCGGCTTAGCCGAACAGCCGCATCAGCAGTGCTTTGCCGACCGGGAGCGCCCTGACGCCGCGATAGGCGCGGACATATTCGCCGGCATAGAACGCCCGGATCGCATGCACGCGCGTATCCATGCCTTCCTCGAACCGAACCGCGAATCCGTCCGTGGTTCGTCGCACGACGATGGCCGCGATCGAGCGGCCGTAGATCCGGCATTCGATCGTGCTGCCGGGGCGCGGCGGATCGGGATCGATCAGCCGGGCGCCGGTAATGGAGATGTCGGCGAGCCGTGCGAGATGCGATCTGCCGTCCTGACGCAGCAGCACCGGCTCATTGCGATGAAAGCGCTCGGCCTTGCGCTTGCGCGGCTGCTCGATGCAGACGAAGCAGACCACGGTGAGGATGAGCGCGTTGTAGAGGCTCCAGGCCAGGGCCAGTCCGCCATAGGCGATGTTCTCGCCGCGCAGGTGCAGGATGAAGGCGTAGGCAATGGCCGCCAGCGTGATGAGAAGCGCGCAGCCATAGATCCGCAGGAGCGGCCATTCGACAAATCTCCTGTCGCGGTCGCCGCCCTTCGCCGTCACCTTGAACTTGTGTCCCTTCGGCTTCAACAGGCCGGCTGCCACCGCCTTGAGCACCGCGGGCGCGGCGATGAGTTGCGAGACGTCCGACATCATGGCGAGCGAACGGCCGTGTGATAGCCAGGCCATGCTGAGTCCGTGCCAGATGTAGAACGGCAGGAAGAAGCGCAATAGCTCGGTGAGATCCGCCTGCACCGCCTTGATGCCGAACAGCAGGAACAGCCAGGGCACCATCAGTCCCGCGACCTTCGACGTGTAGACCGCGGACCAGCTCATGAAGGCATCGACCAGCGAGAGCCGGTCGATAAAGGACAGCTTTGAGTCCTGCGAGAGCGGTCCGCTGCGGCCGCGCACGATTTGCATCAGGCCGAGGCACCAGCGGGCACGCTGGGTGATGTATTCCTTCAGCCCCTCGGGCGCCAGCCCGATCGTCAACCGTTCGTTGAGATAGATGGTGTTGAAGCCGTGCTCCTTCAGGCGAAGGGTGACGAGATAGTCTTCCGTGACGGAGTCGGTTGGAAAGCCGCCGATCTGCACCAGCCCGGCGTAGCGAATGAGAGATGAAGTGCCGCAGCAGAACGCGACGCCCCAGGCGTCCTTCGCCGGCAGAAGGATGTCGAAGAAGAAGCGCTGCTCGTCTGGCCATACATCGGTCGCAGCGAGGTTGGTCTGGATCGGGTCGGAATTGATGAAGTGCTGCGACGTCTGCACCACGCCGACCGAAGCGTCATCCATGAGGGAGATGGTGCGTGCGAGGAAGTCGGGCCGCGGCACGAAGTCCGCGTCGAGAATGGCCACGAAATCCGGCCGCGCCGGCAGGGCGCCGACGTGCTTGAGCGCGTGATTGATGTTGCCGGCCTTGGCGTGGTGGTTGTCGGGCCGTGTGAGATAATGGCAGCCGAGTTCGCCTGCGAGCCGCCGCAGCCAGGGGCGCCGGCCGTCGTCGAGCACCCAGACGCGATAATTGCCGTACGCCATGCCGGTCGCGCCGATGATCGTGCGCTCGAGGATCGATCGCTCCTCGTTGTAGGTGCAGATGAAGACGTCGATCAGCGGCGCGAGCGGATCGGTGGCACGGCCGTCGATCCTGGCCGCGCCGGTGCGGTCGATGGTCCGGCTCAGAAACAGCAGGGACAATGCGACTGCGACGAGCGAGGCCGCCTCCAGCAGCATGAAGGGATAACCGATCACGGCGTCCGCCGTCAGATGCGGTGGCGGGAGCGTCGCGGTGACACGCCAATAGAGATAGCGGAGCAGGAAAACCAGCGACACGACGGCCAGCAACGAGCGGGCCATCGTGCTGTCGCGCCTGAGCAGCGGCACGACCGCGATGAAGGCGCCGAGCGTAATCAGGCCTGGCGTCAACGCCATCATCACGGCGCGGTCTCGTGCCGGGCAAACACCACGCGGCCGGTGCGCCCCACGGTGCAGGCGAGGGGAGCGGCATCGCGAGGCGCCACGGTCACGCGATAGGGCTCCTTGCTGAGCGTATCCGGATTGATGGCGAGATTGGCGGGCGCGCCGGCGGCGCCGGTCAAATTGACCACGGTGCCGGAGATCGGCTCGCCACCATCATTCGGCTCGAAGGTGGCGCGGTCGCCGAGCTGCAAGCGATTGTAGACGCTCTCTGTGACATTGGCCGTGATGACGGCGCCGCTGCAATCGAGGATCTTGAGCAGGGGTTGGCCGGCCTGCACGTCCTCGCCCGGCGAGGTCATCATTTCCCAGACGCGGCCCGCAACGGGTGTCGTGATGTTGGCTTCGGACAGATCGGCGAAGCGGACCTCCTCGATGATGGTCTCGTTGGCGAGCCAGGCGATCTCGGTGTCGGTGCGCGCGAGATCAGCCTCGAGATCGCCGGCGCGCTGGCGCATCTCCTCCTCGCGCTGCACCGAGCTCGGGCGATCGTTGTAGCTGTCGCCGAGGAAGGAACCGCTCCGTGCCGCCGTGAGCTCGACCTTCGCAGCATCCAGCCGCTTGCGCGCACCGAGCTCGGTCTGCTGTGACACGGAAAGCTCGCGCGTCAGCCGCGCCAGCTCGACCGTTGAGATATTGCCGGACTTCGCGAGCGAGGATGCGCGCTCGACGGCGGCGCTGGCTTCGTCCCGCCGCGCTGCCGCCGCCTCGATCGAGGTCTGGATCTCGGCGATGCGGGCCTCGAGCTGAAGCACGCGTCCCTCGCGGAATTGCGCGGCCTGCCGCGCCAAATCCTTTTGGGCGGCCTGGGCCGCGGCAAGCTTGGTGGCGAGACTGGGCCGCTCGTTCTCCAGGCGCGATTTCTGCCGCCGGAGATCGTCGAGCCTGGTGCGATCGCCGCGCGAGTTCACGACGCGCAGGACCACGGTTCCGGCACCAAGCCTGGCCTGATCGGTGATGGGCTGGGCGGCTACCACGCGGCCGCCGATCGGCGTGCGCAGGGTGACGAGACGGGAATTCAGCACGGCCTCGACGCTGGAGTACTCCCAGATCGCACGCAGCGGCAGCCAGCCGAACACGGCGATAATGGCAAGTCCGATGGCGATCTTGGCGCCGCGTTGCAGATGCGGCCAGCGCCGCCCTGATTCCGGCGCCGTCTGCGCCTCGGGGGCGTGGCCGGTTTCGTCGTCGGCGAACAGCTGCTCGTGCAGCGCCTCCTGCAACCCCTTCGCGTCGGTCTTGGTCTCGCTCTTGGTCTCGTGAGGGGAAGGCGTGGATGCAGGGTCGACGGAAGCGGCGCGTAAGCGGTCTACCATGTCGGTCACCTTGCTGACGGGAGGCCCACGGAACCGGTCAATGCGCGAGGGCCGCGCAGCGTGCCCGGTTACCGTGCATTAAGCCGATGCTGCGCTTTCCAGGTTGCTAAGCATCTGCGCGTGTTTTTGCGCAAATCCCGGTCAAGCTTTAGCTACGGGGGAAAGGCTGGCCGCGCGGCCTTATATCTGCGGCTCCGCGCCGCATGAACCTTGCGATGCCCGGCGGCATTCATACTTCGAAGACGCCGGCCCAAGGCGCGCCAGCGGCCGGTTCGGGAGACGGCCATGAACTATTTTCGTACCGCAATGCTGCTCGCAGGCCTCACCGCCCTGTTCATGGGCGTGGGCTATCTGATCGGCGGTGCCTCCGGCGCCATGATCGCGCTCGTCATTGCCGCGGCGACCAATCTCTTCACCTATTGGAACTCCGACCGCATGGTGCTCTCGATGTACGGCGCCCATGAGGTCGACCGTTCGACCGCGCCGGAACTGGTCGGCCTCGTCGCCGAGCTTGCGGGCCGCGCGGGCTTGCCGATGCCGCGCGTGTTCCTGATGGA
>NZ_JBFUES010000729.1:0-3993 GCF_056403875.1 Bradyrhizobium sp. P2_E8 | reverse complement strand
CACTGCGATCGCGGATAGCCCTCACCCCAACCCTCCTCCGTAAGAACGGGGAGAGGGAGTAGACCATCGGCCGTCATCCCCACGTCGTAAAACCRTCGGCGCGGAGTCAAGAAACCGTAAGGGTAGGAGTCAAGGAGCGCAGGCACCTTCCGTCGCGATTCGACGAAGGTCTCCTGAATGGCAACGCTCCGCGCCCCGCGCGCATGGACCCGGCGGCAATTCCTGGTCCGCTCCACCTCCGGCCTCGCCTTGGCCGCGCTCGCAAAGCCATCCATCAGTCGTGCCGCCGACCGCCCGCGGATCGCCGGCGGCATCCAGTCCGGCGACGTCTCGGACGGCTCCGCCGTGATCTGGGCGCGCGCCGACCGGGCCGCGCGCATGCAGGTGGAATGCTCCACCGTCGAGAGTTTCAAGACCATCATTGCGGCGGCCTCGAGCGACGCGCTGCCCGACGCCGACTTCACCTCGAAGCTGCTGCTGAGCGATCTGCCGCCCGGAYAGGACATCTTCTATCGCGTCCGCTTCGACGACATCGCGACCGGCATCGCCGGCGAGAGCCGCGTCGGCCATTTCCGCACCGCGCCGGCCGCAGGCCAATCGATCTCGTTCCTGTGGTCCGGCGACACCGCGGGGCAGGGCTGGGGCATCGACGTCTCGCGCGGCGGCTATCGCAGCTATCGCACCATGCTCGACAACCGCCCTGACTTCTTCATTCACTCCGGTGACCATATCTACGCCGACTGCACGATTCCATCCGAACAGAAGCTGCCGAACGGCGAGACCTGGCGCAACATCGTCACGGAAGAAAAATCCGAGGTCGCGCACACGCTGGCGCAATTTCGCGGCAACTACAAATACAATCATCTCGACGAGCATTTTCGCGATTTCCACGCAAACGTGCCGATGTTTGCGCAGTGGGACGACCACGAGGTCAGCAACGACTGGTCCCCGTCAGGCAGCTATGATGAGGCTGGCTATGAGGACGACGGCACGCCGCGCCTGGTCGCGCGCGCCCGCCGCGCCTTCTTCGACTTCATGCCGATCCGTGACGTCGGCGCACGGCAGGGGCGGGTCTATCGCAAGATCGCTTACGGTCCGCTGCTCGACGTCTTCATGATCGACATGCGCAGTTTTCGCGATGACACCTGGAACAAGGGCAACGACCATCGCGGCTGGATCCTCGGCGCCGAGCAGCTGGCCTGGCTGAAGCGGGAGCTCGCAGCCTCGCGCGCGACCTGGAAGGTGATCGCGGCCGACCTGCCGATCGGCCTGATCAGCCTCGATGCGGTCGCGCTCGGTAATGGGCCGCCCGATAGACGCGAGCACGAGATCGCCGATCTGCTCAGCTCCATCAAGCGCGCGGGCGTGCGCAACGTCGTCTGGCTCACCGCAGACATGCACTACACCGCCGCGCATTACTACGATCCGAACAGGGCGCAATTCCAGGATTTCGAGCCGTTCTGGGAGTTCGTCTCCGGCCCGCTGCATGCCGGCACCTGGGGTCCGGGCGAGCTCGACGACACTTTTGGTCCGGTCGCGATGTACCAGAACGGCTGTAGCGAGGCGCAGGGCGAGAATTTGGCGCCGTGTTTCGGGCTTCAGTTCTTCGGCCGCGTCGACATCGATGGTGCGACCGGCGTGATGACCGTGACGCTGAAGGACGTCGACAACCGCGACCTCTGGTCGGTCGACATCGTGCCGCAGTCRCAGGCGCACCCGACCGTGGTCGCGCAGCATTCCTAAGGCATGCGCAAGCCGATGCCGCCGCGCACGGGACGGGGCGTGGCCTGCGGAGCCTCTGCGCGCGCATTCATCCAGTCAGGCGCTCGCGGCGCGGCGGGTTGCCGTACAAAGAATTCGCCCTGTTTGGGCGAGCCCATGTAGGCAAAGCCGTCGGCATGCGCCGGAACTGCGCTGGCGAGGGTTGCCGCTACAAAGGTCATCGTCAAAAGCGTCTTCATGATCGTCTCCTGATTGCCTGCGGCCGGAACGACCGCGATGGTGAGATGCTGACAGGAGAGAGCGATGATCTGAAATGCCGTTTGGCTGTTGCGGCGATGCCCGCCGGCTATCTTGCTAAACTGATCTTGATTTGGTCCCCTTCGGCCATCGCGCTATAGTGTCGTCTCCCGCCACCTCTTTTCCATCACCGAAGAGTCTGTCCCCACGGCCTCACCGCGGGCATCTCAGCGGGCTGAAATACGTCAGGAGCCTGTTTTATGGACAATCTGAAGACACAGGGCATCAGCATGCCCAAGCTCGGCCTCGGCACCTTCCGCATGCAGGGCGATGCCTGCCGTGCCGCGGTCGAGAGCGCGCTGTCGGTCGGCTATCGCCACATCGACACGGCTGAAATGTATGCCAACGAAGAGCCGATCGGCGCCGCACTCGCCGCGGCCCGGCTGCCGCGCGGCGAGTTGCACGTCACGACGAAGGTCTGGCATGAGAATTTGGCGCCGGATGCGATCCGGCGCGCCTTCGACACCAGCCTGGAGAAGCTCCGGCTCGACCATGTCGACCTCTATCTCGTGCACTGGCCGTCCAAGTCCGCGAACTGGGGCGCGGTGTTCGAGACCTTGATGAAGCTGAACGAGGAGGGGCGCACGCGGGCGATCGGCGTCGCCAATTTCACCACGGCGCTGCTCAAGATCGCGGTCGAGGAGATCAGGGCGCCGATCGCCTGCAACCAGATCGAATATCACGCGATGCTCGATCAATCGAAGGTGCTGGCCTATCTCAATGCCAGGTCGATCCCGCTGGTCGCCTATTGCCCGCTGGCGCAGGGGCGCGTTGCCTCCGATCCGGTGCTGGCGGAGATCGGCACCAAGCACAACGCGACCGCTGCGCAGGTTGCGCTGAAATGGCTGCTCGACCAGGACGGCGTCGCGGCGATCCCGAAGGCCTCGCGCCGCGAGAGCCAGCAGGCCAATCTCGACGCGCTGAAGATCACGCTCGACGATGCCGACCGCAAGAAGATCGCGGCGCTGCCGAAGGACAGGCGTTGCGTCAATCCCGGTTTTGCGCCGGCGTGGGACTGACCAAGCGCATGCCGCGACACAAAGAAATGGCCCCGTCAGGGGCCATTTCCATGTTGCGTTGCGCGTTAGTCCCAGTGGTGATGGCTGCGCTTGACCACGACGACACGATCGCGATGGTGCCAGCCGCGATGCCAGCCATGATCACGATGCTCACGCATTTCGGCGCGCGCGCCGTAGCCATGGTGGCCGTTCTTGATCACCACCGTTTCGGCACTCGCCATCGTCGGTGCAATGATCGCGAACGCGCCGAGAGCAGCAACCACATAACCAAGCTTCTTCATGATGTCCTCCTCCAATCCAATGCAGATGAGAACGGCGCGTGCGTGCGAACGTTCCGGAGGAACTGGCGGAGAATTCTGAACGGATGTTCAGATGCTCAATCGCAGCGTTGCTGCGCAGGCGTCGGCGCGCCCGTGGCGACGTATTTGCCGTCCCTGATCGTGTATGCGCCGCGCTCGCTGCGATTGTAGATCGCGCGCAGGCTGCCGTCCTTGGCCAGCRGCAGCCCGAACTCGCGGGTCTGATGCAGCGATGGAAAGTACACCATCACATTGAGCAGGCCCTCGGCGTTGACCGTGGCGGACACGACCTCGTTCTCGTCCTTGGCCTCGCCGAAATTGCGCCGGTACATCACCCGGCCATCGTTCCGGATTTCGTAAGTCAGGAGCGCACCCTTGTCGCGGTCGGGCCGGACCGCGCAATCGACCGCCCATGAGCCGAGCAGGCCCCATTGTTCGACCGTCGCCGCAAGCGTCTCGGCACCGGCCGTGGACGTGAACGCGACCCACACCACCGCAGCCGTGGTCCAGCGGCTCATACAACGCGTCATGTCCCGAAAAGCCCCACCTCGAAGAATTCCAAAGTGTAGCATCCCGCCCGCGGTCGTCCACGGCAGCCGCCGATCGCGCGCGAATTTGATCCGCGTCAATGAGGCCGGCCGCATCAGGGCTAGGAT
>NZ_JBFUES010000728.1:0-3999 GCF_056403875.1 Bradyrhizobium sp. P2_E8 | reverse complement strand
GCCGTGGTCGCCGGGGCCGCCGCTGGATCGGACGCGATCCGCGGCTTCCCGACGATCTGGGCGCAGGAGATCAAGGACATCGAACTGCGCCATGTCGGCGTGTCCTACTCGGTGGTGAAGGCGATCGGTGACCAGGCCGCCAAGGATCTCGGCTTCAAGGTGACGATGCAGAACCTCGACACCTCCGCTGCCATCAATCGCTTCATAAGCCAGCCTAATACGGTCGATATTGCCGATCTCGAGGGCTGGCAGGCCAAGCTGGCCGCCAAGCGTGCCGTGATCCAGGGCATCGAGGTCAAGAAGATCAAGGAATTCGACAACATCCTGCCGATCTTCACCAAGGGCGAGATCGACGGCCACAAGATCCCGCGCCAGGGCATCTCGCCCTACGAGGCCATGTACATCTCCAAGCCCGACTCGACCGATCTGCATGACGGCGTCACCGAATGGGCGACCTTCCTGCCCCAGGTCTACAACGCCGACTCCATCGGCTATCGCCCCGATCTCGTCGGCCATGAAGTCACCGAGTGGAAGGACCTGATCGACCCGAAGTTCAAGGGCAAGGCTGCGATCCTCGACGTGCCCGCGATCGGCATCATGGACGCCGCGCTCTGCTTCGAAAGCGCGGGCCTCATCAAGTACGGCAACAAGGGCAACATGACGAAGGAGGAGATCGACTTCACCTGCAACAAGCTGATCGAGCTGAAGAAGCAGGGCCAGTTCCGCGCGACCTGGACCACCTTCGACCAGTCGGTGCAGCTCATGGCGGCGGGCGAAGTGGTCATCCAGTCGATGTGGTCGCCGGCGGTCGCGGCGGTCCGCGTGAAGGAGATTCCCTGCGTCTATGCCCCGGTCAACGTCAAGAACGGCAAGGAAGGCTATCGCGGCTGGTGCAACGGCATGGGCCTGATGAAGCATCTCTCCGGCAAGAAGCTCGATGCGGCCTACGAGTATCTCAATTGGTATCTGTCGGGCTGGCAGGGCGGCTTCGTCGCGCGCTACGGCTATTACAGCCCGGTGCCGTCGACCGCGAAGAAATTCCTCACCCCTGCCGAATGGGCGTTCTGGTACGAGGGCCAGCCCGCGCCTGAGGTGGTCAACGATCCCTATGGCGTGCCCATGGAGAAGGCCGGCACCAAGCGTGACGGCGGCTCGTTCCTCGACCGCGTCAAGAACATCTCGTGCTGGAACACGCTGATGGACGAGGCCGCCTACATGAACAAGCGCTGGAACGACTTCAAGGTGGCCTGAAACCTGCTTTCCCCGACGTAACAAGAGCGCCGGCGCGCGAACCGCGCCGGTGCGAGAAGACCGACTTCGAGGCCGACATGCAGCCAAGTTCGAGTCCCGCTCAAACTCCGCCACGCGCAAATCTCGCCGGCTGGCTCTATGTCTCGCCGCTGGTCCTGGTGCTCGTGCCGTTCTTCGTGGCGCCGATCCTGGTCGTGCTGGCCGCGAGCTTCTTCGCGACCGACGGCTTCGGCGGGCTGACGCCGGGCTTCACACTTGCGAGCTATGTCGAGGTGCTGCATTCGGCGCTGACGCTGAAGCTGTATCTGGCGACCATCAAGTTCACGGTGCTGACCTGGATCTTCACCCTGATCATCGGCTTCTTCGTCGCCTATTTCCTGGTGTTCCACGTCCGCAACCAGTTGCTGGCGATCGGCCTGTTCCTGCTGTGCACCGTGCCGTTCTGGACCTCGAACATCATCCGGATGATCTCGTGGATCCCGTTGCTCGGCAAGGAAGGCCTGATCAACCAGGCGCTGCTGGCAATGGGCGTGATCCGCCAGCCGCTGGAAGTGCTGCTGTTCTCCGACCTCGCGGTGGTCATCGCCTATGTCCACCAGCTCACGATCTTCATGATCGTGCCGATCTTCAATTCGATGGCGCGGATCGACAAGAAGCTGATCGAGGCCGCGATCGATGCCGGCGCCAGCCGATTCGACATCATGCGCCTGATCGTGGTGCCGATGTCCAAGAGCGGCATCGCGCTCGGTACCATCTTCGTGGTCTCGATCGTGATGGGTGACTTCTTCGTGGTCAAGGTGATGTCCGGCGGCGGCTCGGCCTCGGTGGTCAGCGCGTTCTACGAGGACGTCGGCGTGCTGCAATACCCGACCGCGGCCGCAAGCGCCGTGTTGCTGACGCTGGTGCTGGTCGCGATCGTCTCGCTGATCCTGCGCACCGTGGACATCCGGCAGGAGATCACGCGATGAGCGCGGTTCTCGCCGACATGCCCGAAACGGTCGCGCCCGCGACGACCAATGCGATCGCGCCGAGCCGCGGGCAGCGGCCCTGGACGTTCTACGTGCTGGCGACGCTGTTCGCGGCCTACGTCATCGCGCTCTACGGTCCGATGTTCTGCATCTACGTCCTGTCGTTCCAGGATATCCGGGGCGGGCTTGTGTTTCCGATGAAGGGCCACTCGCTGCACTGGTTCGTCGATCTCTTCACCCAGGTGCGCACCGGCGACGTCAAGGGTTCGTTTGACCGTTCGATCAAGCTGGCGGTCATCGTCACCATCATCACGGTGGTGGTCTCGTTCCTGGCCGGCCTCGGCTTCCGCAAGCGTTTTCGCGGTGACACCATCGTCTTCTACATGATGATCGGCAGCCTGGTTGCGCCCGGCCTCGTGCTCGGCCTCGGCACCGGGCTCCTGTTCCAGGCGCTCGGGCTGAACGCGAGCTGGTACACCTCGGCGCTCGGCGCGCAGCTGTCCTGGACGCTGCCGTTCGGCGTGCTCGTGATGTTCGCGGTGATGTCGCGCTTCAACCATGTCTGGGAGGAGGCGGCCTACGACTTGGGGGCCAGCCGCTGGCAGTCGGTCCGGCTGGTGATGATTCCGGTGCTCGCGCCCGGCCTCGTCGCGGTCGCGCTGTTCGGCTTCACGCTGTCCTATGACGAGTTCGCACGCAGCCTGCAGACGGCGGGTTCGTTGAACACGCTGCCGCTGGAAATCTGGAGCATGACGCTGAACGTCACTTCGCCCTCGCTTTACGCGCTCGGCACGGTGACGACCGTGGTCTCCTTCGTCGTGATCGGTGCAAGCCTCGGCAGCATCGTGTTGATCCAGAAGAAGCGCAGCAGCAGCGCAAAAGGTTGAGCCTGGAATGAAGAGCGATCGCGGCGATATCGAACTGGCGGGTGTCTGCAAGAGCTTTGACGGCGCGACCTACGTGGTCGACGGCGTCAACCTCAAGATTGCCGACGGCGCCTATTGCTGCTTCATCGGTCCCTCCGGTTGCGGCAAGACCACGATCTTGCGGATGATCGCCGGGCATGAAGACCCGACCGCGGGCGAGATCGTGATCGGTGGACAGAATGTCGTCGGTCTCGCGCCGGTGCAGCGGCGTACCGCGATGATGTTCCAATCCTACGCGCTTTTCCCGCACCTCACGGTACGCGAGAACATCGCCTTTGCGCTGCGTGTGCGCGGCATGTCCAAGGCCGACCGGCTGCGTGCGGCGGATGCCATGATCGAGAAGGTGCGGCTGACGCAGTTCGCCGATCGCCTTCCGGCGCAGCTCTCCGGCGGCCAGCAGCAGCGTGTGGCGCTGGCGCGCGCGGCGATCACCGAGCCGCGGGTGTTGCTGCTCGATGAGCCGCTCTCGGCGCTCGACGAGCAGCTTCGCGTGCAGATGCGCCAGGAGCTCAGGCGGATGCAGCAGGAACTCGGCATCACCTTCATCCACGTCACCCATACCCAGCTCGAGGCGATCGCGCTCGCTGACCTTGTGGTGGTGATGGAGCAGGGCAAGATCAAGCAGGCGGGCGCCGCCCGCGACGTCTACGCTCACCCCCATGATCGCTACGTCGCCGAATTCATGGGCGGACAGAACGTGCTGTCGGGACGGGTCGAAAAGGTCAACGGCGCGAGCTTCACGCTGGCGCAGGCCGCGCCTGATGGCATCGAGGTGCCGCTTCAGGCACGATCCACTGTCACTGTTGGCGACAAGGTCGATATCGCCGTGCGCCGCGACGACGTCGCGCTGGTTC
>NZ_JBFUES010000727.1:0-4007 GCF_056403875.1 Bradyrhizobium sp. P2_E8 | reverse complement strand
CTCGGTCTATTTCCCCGACCGCGTCGTGCCGATGCTGCCCGAGCGCATCTCCAACAATCTCTGCTCGCTGGTGCCGGGCGAGCCGCGCGGCGCGCTCGCGGTGCGGATGGTGATCGGCCCGGACGGCCGCAAGCGCTCGCATACCTTCCACCGCATCCTGATGCGATCGGCGGCCAAGCTCAATTACGCGCAAGCGCAGGCCGCGATCGACGGCCGGCCGGACGACACCACCGGCCCCCTGCTCGATCCGATCCTGAGGCCGCTCTACGCCGCCTATGCCTGCGTCAAGCGCGCGCGCGACGAGCGCGATCCGCTCAATCTCGATCTGCCCGAGCGCAAGATCCTCCTGAAGAGCGACGGCACCGTCGATCGCGTCGTCGTGCCTGAACGTCTCGATGCGCACAAGCTGATCGAGGAGTTCATGATCCTCGCCAACGTCGCGGCCGCCGAGATGCTGGAGAAGAAGTCGCTGCCGCTGATCTACCGCGTGCATGACGAGCCGACGCTGGAGAAGGTCCACGCGCTCGCGGAGTTCCTGGAGACGCTCGACGTTCCCTTCGCCAAATCAGGCGCGCTGCGCCCGGCCCTGTTCAACCGCGTGCTGGCGCAGCTCGAAGGCCACGACCACTTCCCGCTGGTGAGCGAAGTCGTGCTCCGCGCCCAGGCGCAGGCCGAATATTCCGCCGAGAATTACGGTCATTTCGGCCTCAACCTGCGCCGCTACGCGCATTTCACCTCGCCGATCCGCCGCTATGCCGACCTCGTCGTGCACCGCGCGCTGGTCCGCGCGCTCGGCCTCGGCGAAGGCGCCCTGCCCGACAGCGAGACGCCGGAAAGCCTCGGCGAGGTCGCCGCCCACATCTCGGTGACCGAACGGCGCGCGATGAAGGCGGAGCGCGAGACCGTCGACCGGCTGATCGCCCATCACCTCGCCGACCGCATCGGCGCCAGCTTCCAGGGCCGCGTCTCCGGCGTCACGCGCGCCGGCCTGTTCGTCAAGCTGAGCGAGACCGGTGCCGACGGCCTGATCCCGATCCGATCCCTTGGCACGGAATATTTCAACTATGACGAGAGCCGCCACGCCCTCGTCGGCACGCGCAGCGGCACCATGCATCAGCTGGGTGACGTGGTCGACGTCCGTCTGATAGAAGCAGCCCCCGTCGCAGGCGCGCTGCGCTTCGAGCTGCTGTCGTCGAGCGGCGAGACCGCGCCGCAGGGCCGCAGGCGGCCTGGTCCGCAACGCCGCCCCTCGCTCAAGGCACATCCCGGACGCAGTCCGGCGAAGAAGCACAAGCCGGCGAAGTCGAAGAAGCCCGGCAAGGGCAAGAAGAACAAAGGAAAAGGCAAGGGCCAAAAGGGCAAGGCATGGTGACGATGAGCACGGCCCCGAAGATCTGGACGCGCGAGACCGGCCTCGTCGAGAAGCGCGACGTCTGGACGGCGATGAAGCGCGGCTTTCGCGGCCGCTGCCCGCGTTGCGGCGAAGGCAAACTGTTCCGCGCCTTCCTGAAGACTGCTGATCATTGCTCGGTGTGCGGCCTCGACTTCACGCCGCATCGCGCCGACGATTTGCCTGCCTATCTCGTCATCGTCATCGTCGGCCACATCGTGGTGCCCGGCATCCTCTGGATCGAGACCAACTACACGACGCCGGTCTGGCTCAGCTTCGCAGCCTATCTGCCCTTCACGTTCTTCGCCTCGCTCGCGTTGCTCCAGCCGGTCAAGGGAGCCGTGGTCGGATTGCAATGGGCTCTGCGCATGCACGGCTTTGACGACAACCCTCCGGATGGTATTCCGCCGGTGTAAGCAAATAAGAAGCGTTGGGTGAGGACATGACGGATACGGCGCAGGTAGCGGACAAGGCAAAGGTCCACGAGGAGAAGGAAGCCGACCATCATCCCTATTTCCGTCCGAAGGATGCGGCGACACTGATCCTGGTCGATCGCAGCGGCACCATTCCAAAAGTCCTGGTCGGCAAGCGCCACGACAAGGTGGTGTTCATGCCCGGCAAGTTCGTCTTCCCCGGCGGCCGTGTCGACAAGGCCGACTACCGCGTCCCGTGTGCCGCCCCCATCACCGCCGAGCTCGAAGCCAATCTCGCCAAGGGCAGCCCGAAGACGCCGGCCTCACGTGCCAAGTCGCTGGCGATCGCCGCGATCCGCGAGGCCTGCGAGGAGACCGGCCTCTGCCTCGGGCGCAAGGCTGAGGGCAAGGCCAGGCTCGAAGGCCCGTGGCAACCATTCGCTGATGCGGGCCTGCTGCCCGACCCCTCGAGCCTGTTCCTGATCGCGCGCGCCATCACCCCGCCCGGCCGCGTCAAGCGCTTCGACACCCGCTTCTTCACCGCGGATGCCTCCGCGATCACCCACCGCGTCGAGGGCGTGATCCATGCGGATTCCGAGCTGGTCGAGCTGGTCTGGGTCGAGCTCGGCTCGAAGCCGCTCGCCGATCTGCATCCGATGACCCGCAACGTGCTCAACGAGCTCGACACGCGCCTTGCCACCGGCCCGCTTCGCCACGATGCGCCGGTGCCGTTCTTCCATTTCTACGGCGGCAAGATGCAGAAGGATATTTTGAGCTGATCCAACGGACATCGCCGAAGGCCGCCACAAGCGGACTTCGGCGTGCACCTATCAACTCCCTGCTCACGCGATGAGCAAACTCAGCGCGGCACCTCTGAAGGCGCGGTCTTCGCGGCCGCCTTGTCCGTGACCGACAGCCCAATGTCGGGGCCATGAAAGCTGCTCCAGCCCACGCGCCGTCGCAGAGTTGAAGGACGACCAGCGGGGAGAGTCATGATGGCGGTACAGTAGACCGCCGGGGCCCATGTCCGGATAGATAGCGACGTGAATATCGAAACCGTCGCCTGCTGGAAGATCGGGTCCAAGCCAATAGGATGGACTGCGCCCCGGCTCACGACCAACGATGGCCGTCAGAGTTTGCTTCGGTCCCCGAAGCCCAAGCCAGAACGGCGCGATCGAACCAGGCGTGAAAGCCGTAAAGATCGTCTGAGCCGATGCGACATCGGTCGCAGCGCTCTGCCCTGCCAATCTCAGCTCGATCGCGTCTCCGCTCTGCACGCATCCGCTGAACGGCGCTTCGACATCTCCGAGCGGCAGTTCCCTCCACCGAGCGGGATCAGGATTGGGCAGCGGCCATTCCATCCTCTCCCTGACGGCACCGCAGGTATCGAGCACCTGATAACGCAGGCCCTTCTCGTCAAGCGCTGCTTGAACGCAATGCAGATACTCGACGCCTTCCGGCATCCTGTGAGCCGTTCCCGCGCCCGCGGTGCAGATCTGCAGGACGCCGCGATGCGCCTGTACGTCGAAGGCGAGGATGTGGCTGCACAGGTAGGCAAGCACGTTTTCGTTCACCAGGATGTCCCAAAACGGGCGAGAATATTCGTGGCCGATCTCGCGCTGATACGTCCCCGTAAAGCCGTTGACGGGAAACACCGGGTGATGGCCAAGGACGAGCTTATGTCGCGCATCGCCATGCTCTCTGAGCGTTGTTTCCAGCCACGCGAGCTCGACATGGCCCTCACCTCCAAGGCCGCTCCAGAGCGTGTTGACGAACACCATCAGAAGGTCGCCGCGCCGCACGAGGTAGGAGAGACCAGCCTGCCCCGGCGGCCCATTATTCGGCAGGTCAAGCACCGCGCGAAACGCGGCCTCGCTCATCGCGTCATAGGTCGTGTGATTGCCAGTCGTGTGCCAGATCGGGGTGGCCGCACGGTCGAGCCATGCCATTTCGGTGTCCAGCCAATATCGCCACTGCGCGCGCAGAGCGTCCGGATCCGCTGCAAGTCCGATGATTTCATCGCCTGGAAAGAGAATGAATTCAGGCTGCGGTCTCAGGCGTTGAACGACTGCGTTGACCGAGGCGAAGGTCTTTTCGTGCAGTGCGCCCGGCACGCCTGAACAGGAGTCGCCATACAAGAGAAATTGGTGGCCCTTGCCGCGCGGCAGAATCGCGGGAATGGAATTATTCGCAGAGTTCATGGC
>NZ_JBFUES010000726.1:0-4019 GCF_056403875.1 Bradyrhizobium sp. P2_E8 | reverse complement strand
ATCATCGCCAAGGTCGGCGGCGTACCGCAGCAGATCGCGGGCGGCGACATCTATCCGGCGCTGGAGAAGGGAACGATCGACGCGGCCGAATGGGTCGGGCCCTATGACGACGAGAAGCTCGGCTTCGTGAAGGTCGCGAAATTCTACTACTATCCAGGCTGGTGGGAAGGCACCGGCCAGGGCCACAACATCATGAATCTCGACAAGTGGAACACGCTGCCCAGGCACTACCAGGCCGCGATCGAGATGGCCTCACGCGATACCTTCACGTGGGTCACGGGGAAATACGATTACGTCAACCCGCCGGCGCTGAAGCGCCTGCTGGTGGCGGGCGCAATCCTGAAGCCGTTCCCGCAGGAGGTCCTGGAGGCCTGCTACACCGCCGCGAACGAGATTTACGCGGATCTCTCCAAGACCAACCCGCACTTCGCCAAGATGTACGCGAGCCTGTCCGCGTTCCGGAACGAATCGCTCGCCTGGATGCAGGTCGCCGAGCTCAGCTACGACAGCTTCATGATGCGGATGCGCACGCGGACGTGAGGCAGTGAGCCGATAGGTCGAACCACGCTGAAAGTGTCATCGCCCGGCTCGACCGGGCGATCCGGTATCCCAGAGACTGTGGTGGAACGGCAAGATCAAACTACGAAAGCCCCGGAGATCTCTCCGGGGCTTTCGCTTTGGTCTATCAATGCGTCCACGCGCGAGGTGGCGACTAGATCAACCCGCCCGCGTCGGCGACGCGGCGCTGGTGATAGTCGGTGTCGCCGAACGTGTTCTCGATCATGGTCAGGMGCTTGAAGTAGTGGCCGATCTTCGCCTCCATGGTCATGCCGATGCCGCCGTGGAGCTGGATCGACTGCTGGCCGACGAATTTCAGTGACTTGCCGATCTGCACCTTGGCCGCGGCGATCGCGTTGGAGCGTTCCTTGGCGTTCTCGAAGTCGTTCGCCATGGTTGCGAACATCGACATCGAGCGCGCCTGCTCGGCCGCGACGAACATGTCGGAGGCACGATGCTGGAGCGACTGGAACGAGCCGATCGCGACGCCGAACTGCTTGCGCGTCTTGATGTACTCGACCGTGGTCTTGAGCGACTCGTCCATCAGGCCGACCGCTTCGGCGCAAAGCGCGACGCGGGCTTCGTCGACGACGCGTTCGATCAGCGCGAGCGAATCCTCGGGATTGCCGATCGCGGCATCCGCGCCCACCTCGACACCGGTGAAGGTGATGTCGGCGGCGTGCAGGCCGTCCTGGGTCGGGTAGGATTTCCTGGTGACGCCCTTGGCATTCGCGGGCACCAGGAAAACGCCGATCCCCGCCTTGTCGCGGCGGTCACCCCTGGTGCGGGCGGTCACGATGAGCGTGGCGGCGTTCTCGCCGTTGAGCACGACGAATTTTTCGCCGTCGATGATCCAGCCGTCGCCCTTCTTCTTCGCGGTCGTCGACACATCGAACAGATCGTAGCGGGAGTTCTTCTCGAGCTGGGCAAACGCAAGCGTCTTGCTGCCGTCGATGATCCCGGGCACATGGGCAGCCTTCTGCGCATCGCTGCCGGCGTGGCGCAGGAAGCCGCCGCCGATCACGACGGTTGCGAGATAGGGCTCGAGCACCAGCGCCTTGCCGAGCGCTTCCATCACGATCATGGTCTCGACACCGCCGCCGCCGAAGCCGCCATCGGCCTCCGCGAACGGCAGGCCGAGCAGGCCCTGCTCGGCGAGCTTGCCCCAGACGGCCTGGCTCCAGCCGCCCTTCTCCTTCATGTACTTCTTGCGGCTCTCGAAATCGTAGGAATCGGTCAGCAGGCCGTCGATGCTTTCCTTGAGAAGCCGCTGCTCCTCGGACAGATCAAAATCCATTTTTCTCTCCAAATCGGCGGGAATTGCCCTGCCGTCGCCTCACCCTCAGACGTCATCCCCGCGAAGGCGGGGATCCAGTAAACGCAGCCGCCTGCCGTACTCACGACCGCCGCGGCGTACTGGGTCCCCCGCCTTCGCGGGGGACGACACCGTCATTGTTGACTCACAGCCCCAGCACCGCCTTGGCGATGATGTTGCGCTGGATCTCGTTGGAGCCGCCGTAGATCGAGACCTTGCGGTTGTTGAAATAGCTGGGCGCGATCTGGGCGGTCCACTCCATGGCTTCGTTGGAGCCGTCGTCGCCGTGCACGTCGTAAGGCGCGGCGAACGGGCCGATCACTTCCATCAAGAGCTCGGTGGTGGTCTGCTGGATCTCGGAGCCCTTGATCTTCAGCACGGACGAGGCCGGATTGGGCTTGCCCTTGCCGTGCTTGCCTTCGTCGGCGACGACGCGGAGCTGCGTCAGCTCGAGCGCCTTCAGCTCGATCTCGCACGCGGCCAGCTTCTCGCGGAAGGCGGCGTCCTGGATGATCGGCTTGCCGCCGGATTCGACCTTGGAGGCGAGATCGCGGATGCGGCGCAGCCGCTCCTTGGAGACGCCGACCCGCGCGATGCCGGTGCGCTCATTGCCGAGCAGGAATTTGGCGTAATCCCAGCCCTTGTTCTCCTCGCCGATCAGGTTCTCGTAGGGCACTTCGACGTCGTCGAAGAAGACCTCGTTGACCTCGACGCCGCCGTCGATGGTCTGGATCGGGCGCACGGTGACGCCCTTCGACTTCATCGAGAACACGATGAAGGAGATGCCCATCTGCTTCTTGGCGCCGGGATCGGTGCGGCAGAGGCAGAAGATCATGTCGGCGTGCTGGGCCAGCGTCGTCCAGGTCTTCTGGCCGTTGATGATCCACTTGTCGCCCTTGCGCTCGGCTTTCGTCTTCAGCGAGGCGAGGTCGGAGCCGGAGCCGGGCTCGGAGAAGCCCTGGCACCACCAGTCGTCAACATTGGCAATGCGCGGCAGATACTTCTTCTTCTGCTCCTCGTTGCCGAAGGTGTAGATGACCGGGCCGACCATGCTGACGCCGAAGGCGAGCGGCTGCGGCGCCGGATAGGACTGCAGCTCCTCGTTGAAGATGTAGTGCTGCACGGATGTCCAGCCGGTGCCGCCATACTGCTTGGGCCAGTGGCTGACGCCCCAGCCCTTCTTGTTGAGGATGCGCCACCACGTCACCATCTCGTCCTTCGAGAGGTGACGGCCCTCGACCAGCTTGCGCCGCGTATCCGGCGGCACGTTGTCGCGGAAGAATGACCGCACTTCCTCGCGAAACGCCTGCTCTTCCTTCGTGAATGCGAGATCCATCGGATCCTCCTGTGAGCTTCTTTTGTCGTCCCGGCGAAGGCCGGGACCCATAACCACAACTCTTCATTGTCCTGCACAGGCCATTATCGTCTGTGCCCCATACTCCTGCCGCGGAGTATGGGTCCCGGCTCCCGTGTGCAATTGCGCACTAGGCCGGGACGACAACTACTGCAGCACCTCGAACAACCCCGCCGCGCYCATGCCGCCGCCGACGCACATGGTGACGACCGCGTACTTGGCCTTGCGGCGGCGGCCTTCGATCAGGGCGTGGCCGGTCAGGCGCGCGCCGGACATGCCGTAGGGATGGCCGACCGAGATCGCACCGCCGTCGACATTGATCTTCTCGGGGTCGATGCCGAGCTTGTCGCGGCAATAGAGCACCTGCACCGCGAAGGCTTCGTTGAGCTCCCAGAGGCCAATGTCGTCAACGGTGAGGCCGTGGCGCTTCAGCAGGCGCGGCACGGCGAAGACCGGGCCGATGCCCATCTCGTCCGGCTCGCAGCCAGCGGAGACGAAGCCGCGGAAGATGCCGAGCGGCTGCAAGCCGCGCTTCGCCGCTTCCTTGTCGCTCATGATGACGGAGGCGCTGGCGCCGTCCGAGAGCTGGCTGGCGTTGCCGGCGGTGATCGAAAAACCTTCGCCGCGCACGGGCTTGAGGCCGGCGAGGCCTTCAGCGGTGGTCTCGGGGCGCGGACCCTCGTCCTGCGAGAGCGTGACGTCCTTGAAGGAGACCTCGCCGGTCGCCTTGTCGGTGACCGCCATTTTGGTCGCGATCGGCGCGAGCTCGTCCTTGAACTTGCCGCCCTGCTG
>NZ_JBFUES010000725.1:0-4027 GCF_056403875.1 Bradyrhizobium sp. P2_E8 | reverse complement strand
ACCGTGCCCCCTTCAGCGAGGAACGCTGCCGTCATTGCCGAAAAATACCGCGACGTCTGGCGCATCAGCACGTCTGGGTCCGCAGCCTCGGCAATAGTAGTAAAGCCCTGCACGTCGGTGAAAACCAGCGTGACCTCCTGCTTGACCCCGCCGAGCCTGGTCGAGATGGAATTTTCGATCAACCCGCGGACGATCTCCTTGGGAACGAAGTGGGCGAACGACCATATCGCGCGCTGCGCGAGATTCATTGTACTGCCCAGCGCGTGGATTTCCTTGATATAGGACGTTACCGGCACCAGTTCGGGTTCAGATAGTGTCTGCAATTGGCGGGCCTGCGCGGTAACGCGCTGGATGGAGCGCGACATCTGGCTGCCGAACATCCAGACGATCGGAAGAAAGGCAGCGCCAACCAGTATCGCAAGGACAAGTCCGGTGAACTGAAGCCTGCGGACATTCTGAACGAAGTCGTCCTGGGCAGCCAGTAGCAGGATGCTGCCGTTGTAACGTTCGCCGAGTGCGAACTTCGTCACTCGGAAGAGAAAGCCCTTGCCTGTCCCGTCATCGATGCTTCCTTCATAGCTGTCCCTGTTGTACGAACCGCGGATCACCGAGGCCATCATTCCCGTATTGATCTCATCGATGCTCGGCAACGACGATTGGGCCGGGTGCGTCATTGCGTTCGTAACGAGATCGGTAAATTCGGGGTGGGCGATAATTGATCCTGCCTGGTCGAAAATCATGACCGTACCATGCTCGCCCGGCCGCTGAGCCTGGACAAACTCACTGAACGTATCGAGCTTGAGATCGGCGGCAAGAACGCCCGGCACCTTGCCTCGCAGCGGCGCGCTCACGGTGATGACCGGCGCGCCTACGCTGTACGAGAGGTAGGGCTCGGAAATGTAGGGATTGTCCGCTTGCATCGTCGCCCAATACCAGGAACGTTTGCGGGGGTCGTAGCCGTATTTCCACAGGTCGAGCTCTCCAATCTCGTTGCCTTGCTTGTCCTGAAAGATGCGCCGTAGCGGCAGATCGCCGTCCATCGTAGGACGTATGAGACTGATCGCAATCTCGGCGTTCGCCGGCGCGCGGAAGTGCTCGCGCTGCTCTTCGGTAAGGTCTCTGATGCGCCGCACCTGGAGCCAGGCACCATTCTCGAAACCGGCATAGATACTGTCCATCTGCGGAAATTCTTGCAGCGCGGCCTTGAACAACGGAATTGCACGGCCGGTCTCGCTCCTCTCATTGGAGTCTGCGACGCTCGAACTCGTAGCGAGCACATGGACCAGGGACGAAATCGTGGAAAGCTCGCCCTGAAGCCGTCCGAGCACCTTGGTGCTGGTTGCGTCCATGTAGGCCGAAGCGGCTTCGCGCGTGGCAAGGCGCAACGAGCGTAGTTGAATGGCGACCAGCAGCAAGGTCAGCGCCACGACAAACGACATGACCGCAAAGGTGATGGAGGTCCGGAAAGTGAACATCCGTGTCTACCCGATCGTCATTCAGGCGCTCTACGGTTCGCTTCGGCGCGATTGCCCGCTCACCGTTTGCCGGCTGTCGTTTATCCGAATATTGCCGCTGTCGCGATAGTACCCCAAAAAGCAGTAATGGCTGCTGTCCAAATGTCACATGCAGTTTGTGTCACCTTCAGCGCCGAGCCGAGCCGGCTTCGGCCCAGCACCAATCGATGGGAAGGTCCCGCGGCGGCTTGCGAAGTCGGCCCAATGGCGGAGATAGTGTCAGTCAACTCCTTTTGAAAGAACGACCATTTTGACCTTTCCAGGCCAAACCCACCATTTGAGCTACCGTCCGAAAATGGAGTTCCGTCCGCTTAAGCGGTGAGCGGGCTCATCATAAACTTGTATTGTCCGGAGCCTGCCGCGCCTGGCAAGCTGTCGCTAACCTAGGATAGCCCACCCATGTGGCGGCAGCGTAAGCTCGGTCCTGCCGCCAGCCCTGCGCACCGCGCCTGATCCTGCAAGCCTGTCGACGCCGGAATCGATGGTACGTCCGACCACTGCGTCCGCCAAGTTCAGCGCAACCCATAACCGATTGCCTTCATCGAATGCTTCGAAGACCAGGTCCGTATTGCGAATCTCGACCATGCGGGTCTTCGCCCGAACGAGCCATGGATGCCTCCGCCGTAGTCCGATCAGCTCCTGATGCAGCCGGTATGTCGGCCAGCCGAATGGCGCCAGCTCAGCTGGCGTCGCCGGAAAGGCCGGACGGATCGCGTCGTCGCCTCTGGCACGGTGCTCCTTGATTCCGCGGAACGCCTGTTCATCTCCGGCATAGATCGAGGGGGTGCCGCCACAGGTCATGAGAATGACCAGCGCGTGCGCAATATGCCGTTCGTCCAGAAGCTGGCTTGCGATCCGCGTGACATCATGATTGCCGATGAACGTCTGCGGTACGAACCGGCCGATCATCGCATTGTGCCGCGCGAGCGCCCATGCGAGCTCATGGAAGTTGCGATCGTTCAGGGCGCTCCAGTTGCCTTCCAAAGCTCGTACTGCGTGACCGCATCGACGCCGATCTCGTCGACGAAGCTGGCATAGTCACCGTGAATCACCTCGCCGAAGATGTAGGCGTCGGCATGCCGCGTGCGAACCGCGGGCAAGACGCGGTTCCAGAATTGTCGCGGGACAGCATAGGCCGCGTCGAGCCGCCAACCATCGGCACCGCRATCAAGCCAGTGGTTCATCACACGTATGACATAGTCGGCGACCGCGGGTTCGTCGTGATTGAGCGTCACAAGCTGGTGGTGACCTTCGAAGGTCGCGCAATCAGGCTCCTTTCCGTCCGCCGGCCAGGTCAAGCGAAACCAAGAGGCTTCCGGCGATTGCGAACCGCCAGCGACGGCGCGCTGAAAGCGTGGAGATTGGCGGCCCATATGGTTGAACACGCCGTCCAGGATGATGCGCAGGCCGCGGCGACGAGCCGCTTCGACGAATGCGTCGAAGTCCGCGTCGTACCCAAGCCGCCCGTCGATCCGGAAGTGATCGGTCGTGTCGTAGCCATGGGTCGACGAGGCAAAGATCGGCCCCAGCAGGATGCCGGACGCGCCGAGCTCCACGACGTAATCCAGCCACCGGACAAGGTGGTCAAGGCGATGCACGACGCCGACGCACGCGCCGGCCTCCCGTTCGGCGCCGACGAAGCCGAGCGGATACACGTGCCACCAGATGGCGTGCTCGATCCAGTTGTTCACGCGCCCCTCCAAGCCACATTCACTCCTCAAGCCGGTCGCCACCCTTGACAAAGATCATGCCGATCGCACCGAGGGTCAACAGCACGGCGATCGGAACGAGACCGACGGCCTGGGACTGAAAGCGCGCCGTCAGGATTCCAACCAGCATCGGAGCGATCCAGACTGTCGTGCTGGCGGTCAGGCCGAACAGCCCGAAATAGGAGCCAACGCGCATCGGCGGCACGATCTGAATGATCATGGCGCGCCCCGACGCGATCGAGGCCACCGCGAATGCCGTCATCGATCCCGACAGCAGCATGAAGGCGATCTCGGGCACGGTTCGAACAACCGGGCCGCTCCACAGCGGCTGCGCGGCCGGGTCATGGGGCCAGAAGAAGATCATCCGGTCCGGCGTCGTGCCGAGGACCATGACCAGCAGCACGACCGTAACCGATATCTGGACGATGATGGCGCGGCGCGTGCCAAGTCGCGCGTTCAGGCTTGCCGCCAGCAAGCCGCCGAGAGCGGCGAATGCGATCTTGACGACGGCRAAACTGAGGAGCTTGAAGCCGTGCCATCCCATCACGCCCGAGGCATAGATGCCTTCGAAGATGATAAGGGTGTGAAAGCCGTCGGCATAGAAGGTCCGGGCGATCAGGAATTTCAGCAGATTCGGCTGCTTTCGTAGACCGGCGATCAGAGCGAACACGTCCCTTGAACCGAGGCGGATCGCCCTCAGGAAGGTCTCGCCCGATGCCGGCGCGTCGATGGTGAAGCGAAGCAGCATCAACAGCCCGACGCAGCCGAGCGCTTCGATCAGAGGCCCGATCGATCGCTCCATCT
>NZ_JBFUES010000724.1:0-4051 GCF_056403875.1 Bradyrhizobium sp. P2_E8 | reverse complement strand
GCTGCAGGCTTCGCGGCCGGGGTCTGCGACCATGCCGCGCCGGTCATGCCTAAAGACATCGCGCTTGCCAAAATCAGTCCTGCCGCCACACGCATGGTGTTGTCCTCGAGATTGATCCCGTTGTTCCGCCGTGGSTTTTCGCCTCCGGCAAAACCATCCTGCCCCAAACGATCCTAGCCTAGATGGTGGGCCCTCGCCATTGCAACGGCTGTTTGGCATCCCGCCACAATTGTGCCCAACCGGATGGGACGCGTTGCGTCAATTGTCGGCCAGTGCCTTGGCAACCGCCGTCTTGATCCGCGTATCGGTCGGCTCGATGGCGGAGGCAAACACCTCGGCGATATAGCCGTCACGCCCGATCAGGTATTTGTGGAAGTTCCAGCGCGGAACATCCTTCGGCCGCGCGTCGGCCGCCCATTTGTAGAACGGATGCGCCTTGGCGCCGACCACCACGACCTTGGCTGCGATCGGGAAGGTAACGCCGTATTGGTGGTGCGTGGTTTCCGTGATCTCGCTCGTTCCGCCCGGCTCCTGGCCGCCGAAATCGTTGGAGGGCACGCCGATCACGGTGAGGCCGCGCTCGCGAAACTCGTTCCAGAGCTCTTGCAGGCCTGCATATTGCGGAGTGTAGCCGCAGAGCGAGGCGGTGTTGACCACCAGCAGAGGCTTGCCGGTGAAAGCGGCGAGGCGGATGTCGTCGCCGGACAATGCCGGGAAGGAGAAGGCGTAGGCCGAGATCCGACTCATGCCGCCATCGGCGAACGCGCGCGTCACCGGCGCGACGGCGCCTGCAAGCGCTGCGACGAGCATGGTCCTGCGGTTCATCATGACGGCATCCCCCCGAAATGATCCGGGGCGTATGTTACTCCGCCGCTGCGATCGGCCTCGTCAACACCGCGTTATCTGGACGCGAAACCACTTCGCTCGAAACGCCCTAGTACAGGCGGACGATGAAATCGGTGCCTTCGCCGGTCTCGCCCTGGTTGATGCCCTGGTCGGAGACGATGATCGAGCCGCCAGAGGTCAGCATCTCGTTGACCTTCGCCATGGTGTCGGCGGGGATCGCGATGCGGTCGAGCGCCTCGGCCGGGCTGTCCGGCGTGATCGCCGGCTTTGCCGCGACGGGAATCACGGCGGCGCCACGCTGGCGGCGCGTCACGCGGCTGTCATCCTCGCGCGCGGCGGAGCGAGCGGAGACGGGCAGCGAAATCACCGACCAATGCAATGCATTGGCGTCGGTCTTGTCGACTTCGGCGGTGAAGACATGCGTGCCGAGCGGCCGGTCGCTGGCGGCGATCGTGACCGGCGCCTCGAAAAGTGGCGCGAAATTCTGCCGCACGTAGAGCTTGGAATCCTTGCGGCTGATGAAGACCGCGATCTGGCCGGCCCGCTTGGGAGCTTCCGGCTTCGCCGCCGGCATGGGATCGGCAGCGCGGCTCTCGTCCTTTTTGGCGTCCGCGGGTGCCGCAGCCGTCACGGCGGCGTCAGGCTTCTTTGCAGTGCCGGCCGCTTCAGTCTTGGCAGGCTCCGCAGTCTTGGCGGGCTCCGCCTTTGCGGGCTCGGACTTCGGCGCATCTGCCGGTTCGGTCTTGGCGGTGCCGACCTTGTCGGCGGGCTTGTCGCCGGTGGCGGTTGTCGCCTTGGCCGCTTCCGCGGAATCGGTCGGCTTCGCATCAGCGTTCGCCGGCCTGGTGGTTTCTTGCGATTGCAGCCTGGCCGCGCCAGACGCTTCGGCGGTTTTCGTCTCGGGCAGGGCAGGCGCTTCAACCTTGTCGGCCGGTGCGGCCGCTTCCTCGCGGGCCGGCGCATTGCCGGTCGTGATGTCCGACATCACGACGTGGCCGACCGACGAGCGCAGCTCGAGCACGCTGTCGGCGCTGGCGGTCCTGGTCTCGAGCGGTTTGGCGTCAGTGACCTTGGCTTGCGCCGCGCCCTTGTCGGCCTTGTCGGCGGTATTGGTCTGAGGCTCGACGCTGGCCGCAGGCTGCGGCGGCACACGCACCGAGGCGAGCAGAGGATGCGAGAAGTTTTGTGGTGACATCTGGCCGGGCGCGACGATCACGCGCGCGCCCATCTTGGTCCAATTCCACATCTTCACCGCGAACGCCATCGGCATGCGGATGCAGCCATGCGAGGCCGGATAACCCGGCAGCACGCCGGCATGCATGGCGACGCCGGACCAGGTGATCCGCTGCATGAACGGCATCGGCGCGCCGCTATAGATGTTGGAGTGGTGGAATTTGTGCTTCTGGATGACGCTGAACACGCCCATCGGCGTCGAATGGCCCTTCATGCCTGTCGACACCGGGGATTCCGCGAACACGCCGTTGGTGTCGTAGACCGTCACCTTCTGCCGGTCGATCGAGACGACGATGACGAGCGGCCCTTGCGGCTTGGTGCCGACTTCCTTCTCGGCAACCCCGTTCTTGCCGGCCGCGCCGCGCTTCTGCGGCTTCTGGCGTGCGACTTCGGGATGCCGATCCTGCCGGGAGACGTAGGACCCGTCGGAATAATCCGTCCAGTAGTAAAATGCTGCTTCCGCCTGGCTTGCCGTACCGATTGCGCCCGCCGCCGTCAAAATGGCGACCTGCCACAGCCGCATCGGCTTTGCAGCAGAACCGGACCCGTTCACGCTATTCATCCTCGAATCCATAATCCAAATCAGACATTAGTCTTTGCAGAGGGGATACGCGTTCACCAGCAGGGCGGTTCTGCCATCAGCTACATTTGTCCAAGACGTAGCAAAAAAGCCTCACGGAGCGGTAAACGGCGGCTTGTCCGCCGCCTTCCTGTCCGGCCGTCGCATCCCTACATTGCGGGCATTCGTTACCGGAGAACTTCATGTCATCTCGTTTCCCCGGTCTTTCCGGCATCCGCTTGAAAGGCCTTGCTTTATTCCTCCTGGTTCTGGTCGTGCCGATGGCTTCCGCCCTGGCTGCCGACGAGCCGGATCTGATCTTCCGCCGTTCGACCGTCTTCAAATGGGTCAGCCCGAACGACAAGCTCGCGACCTACGGCCTCGACGATCCCGAGGTGGAAGGCGTCGCCTGTCATTTCACCGTGCCGGAGAAGGGTGGTTTCAAGGGCTGGCTCGGCCTTGCCGAGGAGGTCTCGGACATCTCGCTCGCCTGCCGCCAGGTCGGTCCGATCAAGTTCAAGAACAAGATGGAGCAAGGCGACGACATGTTCCGCCAGCGCCGCTCGCTGTTCTTCAAGAAGATGCAGATCGTGCGCGGCTGTGACGCCAAGCGCAACGTCCTGGTCTACATGGTCTATTCGGACAAGCTGATCGAGGGGTCGCCGAAGAACTCGACCTCGAYCGTGCCGATCATGCCGTGGGGACCGGCGGACGCCAACGTCCAGAAGTGCGGCGAGTTCTTCACTCAGTGACGCCGTCTGCGTTCACTCAGTGACGCCGTTGCGTTCGCCCGGTGACGCGTTTGCGTTCACTCGGTGACGGCAGCGCGGCTGACGCGCGGTTTTGCGAGATGCGAGCCGGTCAGCCGCACGAACATCTGCGGCGCGGCTTCAAAGCCGCGGCTCGATTGCAGCGCCATTTCGCCCGGCGAGGTGGCGAGGCTGCGAACAGCTCGTTGATCTCCGCGGTCCGTCCACTGGTCCGCCTCGCGCGTCGTTGCGCGATCTTGCGCCATCATGATGGCCATCCCTCACGTGATCGCGCCCGGTGATCCGGGCGTCTCGGTTTCGATGGCTTGGGTCGCAGCCGAAGCGCCCCCGGTTCGACAGGGCCCAACCTTCGTTTGGCTTCTCTTCAGCAGAAAAACGTAAAACGCGTGTGAAGCACGCAAGGCGCGCGCATGACGGCCGCCATGCCCGGCGCATGTCCGCGGTGGAACAAGGACTTGCCGGGTTCCCCTGAGCTGCCGTGCAACCTGACTGAAATGATTGGCATTTTCCGAGAATTGTTTCGTCGCGTCGCACTGGACGAAACAATTCTCACGGATGAAACCATTTTCCGTCTTTGGCGCATCACGCGCGAAACCACCCATGGTTATCAGCTTCACAACGACGACGGCGCACCGCCGGCGGC
>NZ_JBFUES010000723.1:0-4055 GCF_056403875.1 Bradyrhizobium sp. P2_E8 | reverse complement strand
CGGCAGGAGACGGTGGTCGGCGACACGCCAAACCTCGCGGCGCGGCTGCAAGCCTTGGCCGACCCGGGCACGGTGGTGATCTCCGCTCGCACCCGGGGGCTCGTTGGCGGGCATGCCGCTGGCAATTTCAACCAACTTGCGGGCGGCGACTTCTGGATCAGTTAAGGGGCGAGCAGAGGCGTGTTTCATGGCGGACAAATCGATATATTGAGTCGCCGTCGATGACCAAGCACATCTGCGGTGTCAGAATGTGAGGCTACTTCGGCTTCTGCTTGTCCGCTAACTCGCGAGCGGCCAAGCCAAGCTCCAGCTCTCTGAGCTGTTCGACCAGCTCTTTGACGATCTCATCATAGTCAGAAGGCGTCAGTGAATGTACGCCTCGCAATACCATTTGCTTCTGAAGGATCGTTGCCATCATGGCTCTAACGCTCATGGGCCGCTCAAATTCAACTCGCTACAAAATCAATCTGAAGTAGATGCCAAACGCTGCGGATGCGCAATCTCCGTAGAATAACGGCCCATGGCGAGGCCTTGCGGCATCCAAGAACCACTTTGGCAGGTGCTCGACAATTGAGCGCGAAATAAGAAGCGCGGGATTGCGTTCCGTTGTTTCGGGACGCGATCTGAAGCGTAACGAAAGCCGAATCGCGCTTCGGAAAGTAAAATTTGGTTCTGTGTCATAATCATAATGACTCCGACGTAAAAATAGAAAATAGGGTGCAAAAAACAAAAAATGATGGGAGGAGTAGATGGATACTGTGTGTCGCCTGCGCGCGATGGCATCGCTGTGCCGTCAGACTGCCGCGCATCACCCCGACAGAAGTCGGAAACTGCTCGCCGAAGCTGAGTATTGGGAGCATTTAGCCAACGATGCGCTGCGCGATCAGTCGTGCACATCTGCCTTCCCGCTCCCAGCAATCGGAGATGATGCGAACACTACGCAATCGGCCCCCAGTATGGCGGCATGAGCGCTTTTGGCGCCGGAGTCCCCTTGAGGGTCGCGGCGACTCTTTGCAGAGCGTCCTGTTCTGGGGGGAGCAGGTCTCAATTTTCCTCGCGGCGTACGTGCGAGGCAGCGGTAGGAATAGCGGTAAATCACGAAAAAGCTGGACTAATTTTTTTGGCAGGGGGGCGTTCATGGATAGCGTAGAGCGGTGCTTCGCCGCAGTGACGGCAATCGGTTTCTTTGTGACCGTCGTGGGGGTCATATTGCTGCAGACGATCTAAGTCCTAGCTCCGCGCGAATTGCAGGCCAGCTCGCGGCGGCCGGGCTTTGGGCTGTAGGTCAGCCGCGCTGCGCTCAAGATCACTTTGGGACTACTTCTTCAACAGTATCCCTAGTGTTCGCGCCATTCGCTTCACTGATCCTGCGTGACGGCCTAGCTCCGCTGCTATCTTCGATACGCCAGCCTGTGCCCGGGCGAGCCTGACCAGTCGTCGGACTTCCTGCTCGTCCCATTGTTTTGGCTTCGGTGTTTTCATGGTGCGGCGCTCAACCCGCGCTAGTTAACCACCGCGCCTACTAGCCGACACTTGGGAAATTTACGGGTGGTGCCTGCCACCCGTGAAGGCTCGGCGGTGCGGCGGAGTATTGACGCGGCTCGACACCGTCAATCACGATAAGTAAAAATTTACGGCTTTTCCGGAGCATGGGACGATATGTACAAAGTCATCTGAGCATGAGCCGCAAAGAAGCGTTTTGCCGGTCAGACCGGTATAGCCGTATAGTCGAGAAGCTTGATCGGCTGATCCAGAGTTCGAAGCCTGTTTACAGCAGCTATCTTGCTGATCAGCTAGGAGTTTCAGATCGCACCCTCCGGTCGGCCGTACTGGATTCGACCGGCATGTCCCTTCATCGCTACGTGCGGATGAAAAGGCTATCGAGATCTCGCGAAAAGCTTCAGCATGGGGCGGCCAGCGTGAAGAGCGTGGCATTGGACTGCGGGTTTTGGCATCTGAGCGACTTTGCGCGCGAGTATAGGTTGTTATTTGGAGAGCTCCCTTCTTCCACCTTACGATGTGCAAAATCGGAAGCAGCGGTTAAGTAAAAGTCCGTTTCATCAAATCATTACAGGCAAAATCCTGCTCGGGGCGTCACTTCAGGAGCTACGCCAGGTGATGCCGCGCCAATAAACGGCATTCGCTTCGGAGGAATGAAAAACCAAGGCTCCGGCGAAGCAGGTAGCGGCAATGCTGCACAGCAGGAAACGGCTCATTTGTTTGATCTCGGTGAGACGTTAAACCTTTGCCGACGCTATGCGAGGTCGGCGGTAAAGCCAAGGCACCGAAATTTCGGATCGATGTTTACTTTTGCGCTCGGCGTGACTTCCCAACCGGGTTTTATCCGCACCCACGACGCACAGTATGCCGCTCTCTATAGCATCACCACCAGCCAAGCCGCCATCCTCGCGCTCTTCCGCGTGGTCAATCGCTACGTCGGTAACTCGCAGCCGATGCCCGGCGTCTTCCCCGACGACCCAGCGCCCCGCGATCCGTAACACGGGAAGCGGGACCGAAACGACACTCGGTTAAGGGACTGGTTACCAGTCACTGTCACCATCTACATATAGGTCGTCGCTACAAGTGGCAGCGCATTCTAGAACGGTTCGATACTTCGACACGCCCGGTTGGCGGTCTCTTTCAGGAGAAGCCCCAATGTTTAAGGGCTTCACGGTCTTCGTTGTTGCGCTGATCAGCGCAGCGCAAGTGGATCAATATCTAACCCACGGTCGGTACACCGACGCGGCCATGGCTATGCTGCGGCAAATCAAGCATGCGTTCGGTTTTTAAGATGTCCATCGGGGACAAATTTGAGGCGCGTGATGGAAGGCATTACATGGGCTGATCTCGATGCAGATGAGCAACGCGCCATTACAGTGTTGGGAGCAGGGCTTTCYATCGAGCTGTGTGACCCCGTTGCTCTTGTGAAATTAAAGAGGCTCGGGCTGATCGTGGGCTCCCATTTGACAGCTGCTGCGCACGAGTTGCGGAGGGGCGCTGTTTTAGACGAACTCGGGACGCGTGATTGCTGCTCGAAGGTATGAATGAGGCTCGGGAGGTGCTGAAGATGTCAGGGGCTATTGGGCTGATCGTTGAGGGTTACATTTCGCTCAAGGACCAGAAGTCTCTCGATGAACTTCGGATGCAGCGCCGGAAACTGATTGCAGACCTCAACGCGTGCACCGGGATCGACTGCACGAGTACTATCCAGCAGATCGAGGAAGACATCGTCGTGATCGAGACTGGACTGGCGCGGTTGGAAGGCGCAACGACGGGATAGCCGGTCAGTCTGTGGTGTTCACGTTCAACCCGTTGGCCCGCAGGTTGCGGAGGTAATAGCCTTGTGCCCGAACGGCTGACTTGATTTCCTCGCTGACCTTGAGAACTCTTTTTCTGCTCTTGCGCCACTTATGCGTAGAGTAAATCACGGGGACGGCAGAGCCTGTGCTTAGAACGAGCAAGTCCCGCTTATCATTGCGATAGACATCAAACATTTTTGCCCCGCAGTTCGTATGAACTAAACAAGAAATATGTTTCGGTTGTCTCAATAGACCAGCTTAGTGTCTCGGATGTCGTCGCGGGTTGTAAATGTGCAACGTCCGGGATTTCTTCAGCATGTTCCGGATTAGGAACGAGCGGCGCAAGCTCGGCCGTGAGTTTTGATCAAATTCTTGCGCGGCAGTCGAGTGTGAATAGCCTACCGAATTCCGCCACAACTGCATGAGCAATGCCCGGATGCATGAAATCCCGCGCTGCGATCACTGCGAAGAAGAGTTCGCGCCTGAAGAGCTGACCGGGGCGTACTCCAGTCGCCCCATCAGAAGCCGCGGTCGGGGCAAGCGCTGCCGCTCGGTGGCGCTGGGCCAGCTTGGCCGCGCGGCGGAAGCGAAGGAAGAACTGGAAAAGGCCGTCTCGCGCGGACCTTCGTTTGCACCTCAGCGATCGCAGTTGGCAAGATCATCCGATATGTTTGGGCGATCTAACCACCTTGTCTCACACTATCGAGAAATTGCTCCTTTTCGCCGGGCGCGTAACCCTGCGAAGCACCATAATAT
>NZ_JBFUES010000722.1:0-4056 GCF_056403875.1 Bradyrhizobium sp. P2_E8 | reverse complement strand
CGGGCGCCTCGTCATGCCCGGCATTGGCGGCATCGATGTCCTCGGCGATCGGCCGCAGCATCATGCGCCCGGCGAAGGCGGCCTCGTCGTCCGCGCCCAGGGCGGAGATGCGGGTCGCTGTCCGCGAGCATAGGCGCTGGATCGCGGCGCGAATCACCACATCAGGCAGCGGCACGCGTTCGGCAGTCCCGATGATCGCGGAAACGACGCTCATGCGGCCACTCCCCTGGTCATGTCTGGTTCGGGACACGAAAGAAGGAACGGGCAGGTTCGGGCGTCGCCGCCTGGCCGGATGCAGGCGAACGCCATCAGGACCGCGAGCAAGGGCGCGATGACGTCCAGTCCCCCGAGATCCGTCACCATGCAAAAAATCCGACCTAAACCTGCGGAATGCCGAAGTTTTGCAAAATAAGTCCTTATCAAAGCGCGGCTTAGGCTTTGGGTTCCGGAAGCTCTCCCCGAAATCGGCGCATCCGGCGCTTTTTTTGGGCCGGCGCTGTGCCATAGTGCGCACCGCAATCAAGTTCGTAACGGATGACACCGGCCATGCCGTCTGGCGCCTCGCCCCGCTCCCCCATGGACATCGAATACACCAAGCTATCCTCGCCCAGCGTCTTCCTGGTGCGGATGCTGGTCTTCCTGGTGCTGTGCACGCTGGTCGGCGTGGTGCTCTACAAGCAGATCATCCAGGCTTTCTTCGCCAATCCGGGCCTCAATGCCCTGATCGGGGCGGTACTGTTCATCGGCATCGTGCTGGCCTTCCGCCAGGTCATCCGGCTCTATCCCGAGGTCTCCTGGGTCAACAATTTCCGCATCGCCGATCCCGGCCTCGCCCCTGCCCGGCACCCAAAACTGCTGGCACCGATGGCGATGATCCTGGGCGGCGAGCGCACCGGGCGGATGTCGATCACCCAGACCACGATGCGGCACCTGCTCGATTCGATCGCGACCCGCCTGGACGAGGCCCGGGACATCTCCCGCTACATGACCGGCCTGCTGGTCTTCCTCGGCCTGCTCGGCACCTTCTGGGGCCTGATCGAGACGGTCGGCTCGGTCGGCAAGGTGATCGACGGGCTCAAGGTCGGCGGCGATTCCGGCGCCCTGTTCGACACGCTGAAGGAGGGCCTCGCCGCCCCGCTCGGCGGCATGGGCATCTCGTTCTCCAGCTCGCTGTTCGGCCTCGCGGGCTCGCTGATCCTCGGCTTCCTCGACCTGCAATCGAGCCAGGCCCAGAACCGCTTCTACACCGACCTCGAAGACTGGCTCGCGACCACCGTGCGCGAATACGGCCGAGGCGATGTGACCGTGGCCGCCGGCGGCGGTGTCGCCAGCGGCGAGCTTCAGGCCGCCGTCGAGCGGCTGCGCTCCGTGCTCGAGGAGGGCAGCTCCAGCCGCGGCACCACGGCGGCGATGGCAAGCCTTGCCGAGGCCATCCAGGCGCTGGTCTCACACATGCGCACCGAGCAGCAGATGATCCGCGAATGGGCCGACGGCCAGGGCGAGCAGAACCGCGAGATCCGGCGCCTCCTCGAGCGGCTCGCGCGCCAGCCCGAGAAGGGTTAGCGACATGGCTCTAGCGCGCGGCCGCCGCAGCGACGGCGCCTTCAACTACTGGCCCGGCTTCGTCGACGCGCTGTCGACGCTGGTGCTGTCGATCGTATTCCTGCTGTCGGTGTTCTTGGTCGTGCAGTTCTTCCTGTCGCAGGAAGTGACCGGCAAGGACAAGGCGCTGGAGCAGCTCAACGCCAAGATCGCGCAGCTCAACGAGCTCTTGTCGCTGGAGAAGCTCGGCAAGCTCACGCTCGACGACCAGGTCTCGCAATTGAAGGCCGGCCTCGCCTCGGCGGAGTCCGAGCGCGACCGCATCAAGGGCCTCTATGACGGCTTAGCTGCCGCCGGCAACGACGCGCAGGGCAAGTCCACTGAGCTTGGCAAGGCGCTGGACTCGGAGAAGGCGGTGTCGGCGCGGGCGCTGGCGCAGATCGAGGTGCTGAACCAGCAGATCAGCGCGCTGCGGCGGCAGCTCGCGGCGCTGGAAGAGGCGCTCGATGCCAGCGAGAAGCGCGACAAGGAATCGCAGAACCGGATCGCCGATCTGGGGTCTCGCTTGAATGTCGCGCTGGCGCAGCGCGTGCAGGAATTGTCGCGCTACCGCTCGGAATTCTTCGGCCGCCTGCGCGCCATCCTCGGCAACCGCCCCGACATCCGCGTCGTCGGCGACCGCTTCGTGTTCCAGTCCGAAGTCTTCTTCGACACCGGCCAGGCGACGCTCCTGCCGGAGGGCCGCGCCGAGCTCGACACCGTGGCGAACGCGCTGATCGAGCTCGACAAGAAGATCCCGGCCGAGATCGCCTGGGTGCTGCGCGTCGACGGCCATACCGACGTGCGCCCGGTGAGCGGCGCGAACTTCAAGTCGAACTGGGACCTGTCCGCGGCGCGCGCGATCTCGGTGGTGCAGTACCTGATCTCGCTCGGCGTGCCGGCCCAGCGCCTCGTCGCCGCCGGCTTCGGCGAATTCCAGCCGCTCGACACCGCCAACACGGAGGACGCCTACAAGCGCAACCGCCGCATCGAGCTGAAGCTGACGGAGCGGTAGTGAGCGCCCTCCACCTCCGCCCCTACCGCCCCGAGGACGAAGCCGCCGCCATCGACCTTTGGCATCGCACCTGGCAGCAGGCCTATCCGCAGATCGACTTCGCCGCGCGGCTGGACTGGTGGCGCGAGCGCTGGCGCAAGGATCTGGTGCCGAAGGCCTCGATCGTGGTTGCGGAGGCGGACGGCGCGCTGACCGGCTTCGTCACCATCGACGGCGAGGGCTATCTCGACCAGCTCGTGGTCGATCCCGCGCATTGGGGCTCGGATGCGGCCAGGCTGCTGGTGGACGAGGCCAAGCGCCTGTCACCTTCAGGCGTCACGTTGCTGGTCAACAAGGACAACGCCCGCGCCATCCGCTTCTACGAGCGCAACGGATTTGCCCATGCCGGCGACGATTTGAATCCGACCTCGGGACGGCCGGTGCTGAAGATGGAATGGAAGCCGTAGAGC
The DNA here is from genome assembly GCF_056403875.1 of Bradyrhizobium sp. P2_E8. Classification (NCBI taxonomy): domain Bacteria; kingdom Pseudomonadati; phylum Pseudomonadota; class Alphaproteobacteria; order Hyphomicrobiales; family Nitrobacteraceae; genus Bradyrhizobium; species Bradyrhizobium sp. P2_E8. The sequence goes on along the minus strand of NZ_JBFUES010000722.1, from coordinate 1,011 downwards.
TTTGCTGCCCACCCCACCCTCCGCTGTCATGCCCCGGCTTGACCGAGGCATCCAGTACCCCGCGGCTTATCGGTTGATCACTATCGTCTCGGAGTACTGGATTCCCCGCCTTCGCGGGGAATGACACCGTAAGTGATGCTGCCTCACGCCCCCTCGAACTGCAGCCTCGCCAGCCTCGCATAGAGCCCGTTCGCAGCCACGAGCTCGGCATGCGTGCCCTGCTCGACGATCTTGCCGTGGTCCATCACCAGGATGCGGTCGCAGGAGAGCACGGTGGCGAGGCGGTGCGCGATCACCAGCGTGGTGCGGTGGCGCATCAGCTCTTCCAGCGCGGTCTGCACCAGCGTCTCGCTTTCGGCATCGAGTGCGGAGGTGGCCTCGTCGAGCAGCAGCAGCGGCGCATCGCGCAGGATCGCGCGCGCGATCGCGATGCGCTGGCGCTGGCCGCCGGACAGCGTCACGCCGCGCTCGCCGAGCGGGGTGTCGAAGCCTTCCGGCAGGCGGCGGATGAACTCGGCGGCATGCGCGAGCTCGGCGGCGCGCTCGACCTCGGCATCGGTCGCATCGGGCCGGCCGAAGCGGATGTTCTCGCGGGCACTCGCGGCGAACACGTTCGATTCCTGCGGCACCAGCGCGATGCGGGAACGGAAATCACGGGGATCGGCCGACCTGACCGGCACGCCGTCGAGCGAGATCGTGCCGCTGCGCGGATCGTAGAAGCGCAGCAGCAGATGGAAGATCGTGCTCTTGCCGGCGCCGGACGGACCGACGATCGCGACCTTCTCGCCGGGGCGCACGGCGAACGACACGGCGTCGAGCACCTTGGCGTCGAGCCGTGCCGGATAGGCGAAGCTGACCTGGTCGAACCCGACCTCGCCGCGCGCCGGCACCGGCAACGCGCGCGGGGTCGCCGGCGCCTTGATGTCGGGCTGCACATGCAGGATCTCGAACAGGCGCTCGGCAGCGCCGGACGCCGCCGAGACCTCGCCCCAGACCTCGCTGAGCTGGCCG
>NZ_JBFUES010000721.1:0-4057 GCF_056403875.1 Bradyrhizobium sp. P2_E8 | reverse complement strand
GTCCGGAAGCCTTGCCTGCAAGGCTTCCACCAGGCGCTCGATTGCATCCCGTCCGGCGACCGAGTCATTCGGGTCGATGTAGACGCATTCGTCGCTGAAGACATCGTCGATCAGCCGTCGGCGTTTGCCGGCATCTCGCTCGTTCCAGACGGCAATGTAGTTCTGGACGAGATTTGTCACTCGTTCGCTCATTGGATTTTCTCCTCCACATGGCAATGCGTGCCGTTTACGACAGGGTATCGCTAACCATCGTGTCCAGGCTGCTCGCGGCGACGCCCAACAGTTTCTCGGTATCGCCGGCGTCGAGCAGAAGCGGCTTCTCGAACAGATAAGACATCTCGATCCCTTCGCTGAAGCCGATGCCTTCCAGATCGGCCGAGGTGAGGCGAAGCAGGTCCGGAACGTCGATCTTCAGCGCGACCGCAAATCTGCGCACCAGTTCGCGCACGGACGCGGACTGCGACGGCACGTGAAAGGCGCGGCCCCATTTTCCGGTAAAGCGCGACGCAGCGATCAGCGTCCTCGCCGTGTCCTTGGTGAAAGACCAGGCATGCGCCACATCGGGATCGCCGAGGAACGCGACCGGCTCGTTCTTGAGCAGCGACGGCAGTGCCAGCAGCGAGAAATACGCGACCGCGCCCTTGCCGAGATAGTCGCTTGCGCGGACCTCGAGCGCGGGAACGTTCGATCGCAGCGCACGCTGCCACATGATGTGCCGGGTCGTGCCCTTCCGGGTGGTCGGGTCCGGCTCCACGTCCGCAGTGAGAGGGCTCACGGCCGCCGCGCCATAGCCATAGACATTCCCGACCACGAGTAGCCTCGCACCAACCTGCTCGGCCGCCTTGACCGTTCCGTCCATGATCGGAAAGAAGTCGGTCGGCCATCTGTGATAGGCGGCCATGGCGCACATGAAGATCGCATCGGCGCCCTTGGCCAATCCGGCGAGCTGCGCGGCGTCGGTGGCATCCGACGAAACCGTGCGCACATCGCCGGCATCGAGCGACCCGGCATTCCTGCTCGTCAGGATGACGCTGTGTCCCTGCTCTGCCAGGAGGCGAGCCGTCTCGCGTCCAACGGGACCGGCTCCGACAATCACGTAATGACTCACTTTGCATCCTCATTTGTCACGAAACGACAGATGAGTTCTTTGGCGCCGGAGCCGTTGAAAATCGCGCACGATGCGCCAAATATCGAGCACGTTCCGCCAAGATCTGGAGCCTGGCCCATGTATGCGAGACCGCGTTCGGCGCCAACATCGGCCGGCACCGCCGCCGCGGCCATGCGAACCGAGCCTCACTCCGTTGCGCTCGAGCCGATCCGCGATCACCGGATCGTCATCCACCTCAGCCCTGCGACGCGCTCATTCTGTCTTGAGACCGGGGATCAGTTTCTGCGTCAGGCCGGCGATATCGACGTGATTCCGAGCGGCGCCTTGGGCGGCTTTGTGGCGGAGACGCCCTACCAGTCGCTTCAGATCCGACTCGCGCCGAGCATGCTGGACCACGCAGCGTCCAGGGCGCGACAATTGGCATCCGCCCGACTGACGCACCATCATATGCTGCGGAATGACCGCATCGTTCTGCTTGGACAGGCTCTCGAAAGCGACGTGAAAGCGGGCTCGCCGAACGGCCCGTTGTTTGCCGAGAACGTGGGAATGGCCCTGGCGGTCGAATTGCTGAACCTGGCGAATGATCCGCCGGCCCAGGCCATCCGCCTGTCGAACGCGCAGCTCCAGAGAGTCCTGGCCTATATCGATTCAAATCTCGACCAGTCGCTCACCATCGACATTCTCAGCCGCGAGGCCGGTGTCAGCAGCTCGCATCTACGGGCATGGTTCAAGGCGGCGATGGGCGTCACGGTCCATCGCTACGTTCTGAGGAGGCGGGTGGAGCACGCGCAGCAGCTGATGCTTCAAGGCAATCGCAAGCTCAGCGAAATTGCCCTTGAAGCGGGCTTTTCCCATCAATCTCACCTCGCCAAATGGATGCGTCGCGAGCTCGGACGCAGTCCCAGTCAGCTGCGCCGCGGCACGATGCCGACGAGCTGATCCGCCGCTGCCAGCGCCTCTCCGTGATAAGGCAGTTGGCGTGACCCATTGCCGTGCGTTGGCTCAATAGCGGCCGGCGCCGATTTCCAGTATGATCCTGCCTGCCATTGGCTCTCCGAGCACGACACGGCGTGCCCCCGATGAAGCTTCTCCTATCAATCGCGACTTCGACTGCACGCCGCTCCAGACCAGCGCGAAAAAGACCTCCAGGGACCGCGCAACGGCCCCTGGACAGCGAAAGCGCATTTGGAAGACAGCAATGGAGAAGAAACATGACACGTACGTGTGCGAGAAGAATTGCACTAGCAGTCTCGACCTTCGCCTGCGCGGCGTTGTTCTCCTTCACCTGGACTGAGGAGCACGGTGTCTCGATGTCGGTCGACAGTGCACAGGCGCGGGTCGGTCGCCCGCTGACTCCCGTGAGCGTTGCGGGCGTGGCACGTCGACAGACGCGGCGCGCAGTCTACGGTGCCGCCGCAGTCGGGGCAGGCGCCGCAGCAATTGGCACAACCGCCGCGATTGCCGCGACCTCACCTGGATGGGGGGCCGGTACGGGCTATTATGCGGGTGGCGGTCCTTACGCGGCTTACGGCTACTCCGCGGAGGACTGGCGGAAGCGAAACGGCATGGTCTGCACACCCGGTACTCTGACCAAGATGGACGACGGCCGCATGTATCGCTGCCAGTGATGGCACAAACGCATCAGCGGGAGGCGGCTTTCGAGCCGTCTCCTGCATCTTGCACCCTTGCCAGAAGACGCGCGCCCCGCAACAGCGGGCAAGCCGTTCCTGCAATTCCTCTGCTGCCTTGATCCAGATCAAGCCGGGAGCAACCGACAGAAGAATGCTGATCACTCGGCTTTAGCCCGAGGGAGGTTGCCATGAAGCTGATCGACACCAAGCGAATGCTACTTGTTGCAGCCGTTCTCGGCTGTGGAATTTTCGGCTCGATCAATTGGTCACACGACGACGGCATCACGGTCGTCGTTCAAGCCGCTGAAGCCAGGGTCGGACGACCGGCGACCCCGGCAAGCGTCGCCGGCGTCGCGCGTCGCACCACGCGGCGCGCCGTCGTCGGGGGAGCGGCCGTGGGTGCGGCAGCGGCCAGCACGGCATGCGTCCGCGTCTATGTGAACGGCGCCTACGTGTGCCGGTGATGCATTCGCGCCGGCGAATTCAAATCGCCGGCGCGCAGCATCGATTGCCGGTTAGACCCCCGCCATCATCACGTATTTGATCTCGACATATTCTTCCATGCCGTGACGCGAGCCCTCGCGCCCCAGGCCGCTTTCCTTGACGCCGCCGAAGGGCGCGACTTCCGTGGTGATGAGGCCGGTGTTGACGCCGACCATGCCGGACTCCAGCGCTTCGGCGACGCGCCAGACGCGGCCGAGATCGCGAGAGTAGAAGTAGGAGGCCAGACCAAACGGCGAGGCGTTGCACATCGCGATGACGTCGGCCTCGTCCTTGAAGCGGATCACCGGCGCGAGCGGGCCGAAGGTTTCCTCCTGCGCCACCAGCGAGTCCGGCTTGACGTCGGCGAGCACCGTGGGCTCGAAGAAGGAGCGTCCGAGCTCGCTACGCTTGCCGCCGGTGACGACCTTGGCGCCGCGCTTCACGGCGTCGGCAATGTGGCGCTCGACCTTGTCGACCGCCTTCAGGTTGATCAGCGGGCCCTGCGTCACGCCGCTCTCGGTGCCGTCGCCGATCTTCATCGCCGCGACCTTCTTCGACAGCTTCTGCACGAACTCGTCGTAGATCTTGTCCTGGGCGTAGAGGCGGTTGGCGCAGACGCAGGTCTGGCCCATGTTGCGGTATTTCGAGACGATGGCGCCTTCGACCGCCGCATCGATATCGGCGTCGTCGAACACCACGAAGGGGGCGTTGCCACCGAGCTCGAGGCCGAGCCGCTTCACGCCGACGGAGGCCTGCTGGTAGAGAATCTTGCCGACGGCGGTCGAGCCGGTGAAGCCGACGAAGCGGACCGCAGGATGCTCGCACAGCACCTTGC
>NZ_JBFUES010000720.1:0-4061 GCF_056403875.1 Bradyrhizobium sp. P2_E8 | reverse complement strand
CACAAGGATTTCGCAAAGTACTCCGGCATCATCGTCAAGCCGGAGCAGGCGACGGCTGTCGCCGACGCCATCGTGCGCGTGTTCATCGACCATGGCGACCGCACCAACCGCAACAAGGCGCGGCTGAAATACGTGCTCGACGCCATCGGCCATGACGGCTTTCTGAAGCTCGTCGAGGAGCGGCTCAAGACGCCGTTCACGCGCGTGCCGGAAGAGGCGTTCCAGCCGCGGCCTGCGTCGGACCGCATGGCGCATATCGGCGTGCACAAGCAGAAGCAGGACGGCCTCAACTGGATCGGCGTGTCGCTGACGCTCGGCAAGCTCACCTGCGACCAGATGCGGGGCCTCGCCAAGGTCGCGCGCGACCTCGGCGACGGCGAGATTCGCCTGACGGTCTGGCAGAACCTCTTGATCCCGGGCGTGCGCGACGAGAACGTCGAGCTTGCGATTGCGGCGATCAAGCAGATCGGGCTCGCGGTCGAGGCCTCGCATATCCGCGCCGGCCTGATCGCCTGCACCGGCAATGCCGGCTGCCGCTTCGCGGCCTCCAATACCAAGCGCCACGCCGCCGAGATCGGCGACTGGTGCGAGCCGCGCGTCGACATGGACAAGCCCGTCAACATCCACGTCACCGGCTGCCACCATTCCTGCGCGCAGCACTATATCAGCGATATCGGCCTGATCGGGGCGCGGGTGCCGGTCAACGAGGAGGACACGGTCGAGGGCTATCACCTCTTCACCGGCGGCGGGTTCGGCCCCGATGCCGACGTCGGGCAGGAGGTCTATCACGACCTCAAGGCCGAGGACGCGCCGAAGACGGTCGAAGCGCTGCTCAAGGCCTATATCGCCCATCGCGCCTCACCCGACGAAACCTTCCTCTCCTTTGCGCGCCGCCATGACGGCGAGACGCTGCGCAAGCTTGCCGATGCACAGGTGTCCGCATGAACCAGATCACCCCTCCGCCGAAACTCGATATCATTCCCGCCAGCGCGCCGTTCTCGGACGCGCAGCGCTCCTGGCTGAACGGCTTCTTTGCCGGGCTGCTGTCGCCTGATGTGGCCACACCGCTATCGGCGGAGCAGGGCGCCGCCGTGATGCAAGCCGGCGACGGCGACGATGGCGAGGCGCCCTGGCACGACCAGACCATGCCGATCGCCGATCGGATGAAGCTTGCGGAAGGGCGTCCCGTCCGCCGCAAGATGATGGCGGCGATGGCGCAGCAGGATTGCGGCCAGTGCGGCTACAATTGCCACGACTATTCGGAGGCGATCGCCACCCGCAGCGAAGCGCGGCTCAACCTTTGCGTTCCCGGCGGCAAGGAAACCGCGCGGATGCTGAAATCGCTCTACGAGGAGCTGGACAAGGCGCCGGCGGCCAAGGCGGGTGACAAGGGGTCTGACAAGGCGGATGCGGTGGCAGCGCCGGCCGTGACCGTGACGATCGCGGAGCCGGGCCGCTCGCGTGACAATCCGGCCCAAGCGACCTTCCTGTCGCGGCGCCTTCTCAACAAGGGGAAGTCGGAGAAGGAGACCTATCACATCGAGTTCGATCTCTCGGCGAGCAAACTCGACTACGTCGTCGGCGACAGCTTTGGCGTGTTCGCACGCAACGACGTCGGCCTCGTCGACCAGGTCATCGCGCTGCTCGGCGCCTCCCACACCACCAAGGTGAACGGCAAGACGCTACGCGAGGTGCTGATCGACGACGTCTCGCTGTCGCCGGCGCCGGACTCGCTGTTCGAGCTGATCTCCTTCATCACCGGCGGCGCGCAGCGCGAGAAGGCGCGGGCGCTGGCGCAGGGCGAGGATCCCGATGGCGATGCCGCCACGCTGGACGTGATGGCGGCGCTCCAGAAATTCTCCGGCATACGGCCGCATCCCGAAGCCTTCGTCGAGGCGCTGGAGCCCCTCCAGCCGCGGCTCTACTCGATCTCGTCCTCGCACAATGCGACGCCGGGAAAACTGTCGCTGACGGTCGATTCCGTGCGCTACGTCATTGGCAAGCGCAAGCGTATCGGCGTTGCCTCGACCTTCCTCGGCGAGCGCATCGCTGAGGGCGAGAAGCTCAAGGTCTACGTGCAGAAGGCGCACGGTTTCGGTCTGCCGCAGGATCCGAAGACGCCGGTCATCATGATCGGCCCCGGCACCGGCATCGCGCCGTTCCGTGCCTTCCTGCTCGACCGCAAGGCGACCGGCGCGCCCGGCAAGAACTGGCTGTTCTTCGGCCACCAGCGCAGCGATTGCGACTTCTTCTACCAGGAAGAGCTCAACGCGATGAAGACCTCGGGTCAACTGACGCGTTTGTCGCTGGCCTGGTCGCGCGACGGCGACAAGAAGTTTTACGTGCAGGATCGCATGCGCGAGGTCGGTCGCGAATTGTGGACCTGGCTCGCCGAGGGCGCGCATCTCTACATCTGCGGCGATGCCAAGCGCATGGCCAAGGACGTCGAGCGTGCGCTGGTCGACATCGTCGCCCAGTTCGGGGCACGGTCGACCGACGAAGCCGTCAGTTTTGTCGCCGAGCTCAAGAAGACCGGCCGCTTCCAGGCTGACGTTTACTAAGCCGCGACAAGATCGGCGTGAATCGTCCCGGCGGCGCAAGCGCCGGGCGTTCCACCGAAAGCGCGGCTCTACTGTGCATGGGGTTGTTTTCGACGTTTTTGTTTGGACCGGGTCCAGGGCCTTGAGTCCGGCTGTCATCCCACCGTCATCCGGGCCGGTTCCAACTGGCTCGGATCTTAACGAATAAGATTCTCGGAACCCCCGGGTGAGGAGAATTTGCGCCTGCGGCGGGGCGCCTTCAGAGAACCGCCATCGCTATTTCCGCCGCCATCTTGCCTCCCGCCAGGGTTGATCCTTCATACTCCCACAAATGGGGCGTTGGAGATCCACCATGCGCGAACTATCTGCGGAAGCCAGGCTGCACTTCTACGCGCGCTCGCTCTCGCGTCGGACCGGGGCGAGCATGCACCATGTCGGGCTCTACAGCGCCTTCGCGGTCATCGCCGCGATCGTTTTCGGCACGCTCTCGGTGCACCCGTTCTGACGGCTTCGTAGGGTGGGTTAGCCGAAGGCGTAACCCACCAACTTCGTCCCGCATTYGMKGARGCATGGYGGGTTACGCTTCGCTAACCCACCCTACGGCACTACGGTGCTGAGCCTGCCTCACGCCCCGCGCTTGAACGGCGCGACTTCGATCCCCGCATCCTTCAAGGCCTGACGCAAGGTCCGCGCGATCTCGACCGCGCCGTGCGTGTCGCCGTGGATGCACACCGTGTCCGTGCGCATCTTGATGACCTTGCCGGTGACCGAGACCACCGCGCCGTCCTGCACCATGCGCACGACGCGCTCGGCAATCGCCTTGGCATCGTGCAGCACCGCGCCGGGCTTCTTGCGCGAGACGAGGTTGCCGTCGTCCTCATAGGCGCGATCGGCGAACACCTCGTGCACCATCGGCAGATTGGCTTCTTCGCCGGCCTTCACCAGCTTCGAATTGGCGAGCACGACGAAGATCAGGCTGGGATCGACCGCCTTGATCCCGGCGGCGATCGCCTTGGCCGTCATGTCGTCCTCGCAGGCGACGTTGGACAGCGCGCCATGCGCCTTCACATGCGTGACCTTGTGGCCGGCCGCGGTCGCGATCGCCTGCAACGCGCCGATCTGGTAGGCGACGAGGTTCTCGATCTCGGAGGCTTTCAGGCCCGCGATCGGATGCCGGCCGAAGCCGTGCAGGTCGCGATATCCAGGGTGCGCACCGACCGAGACGCCGCGCGCTTTCGCCAGCTCGACCGTCCGGCGCATGATGTCGGGATCGCCGGCATGGAAGCCGCAGGCGACGTTGACCGAGCTTGCCAGCTCGATCATCGCGGCGTCGTTGCCCATCTCCCACGCGCCAAAACCTTCGCCGAGGTCGCAATTGAGATCGATCGTCTTCATGGTTGCTCTCCGCCTCTGGTCGTCTTGTCGTTACGGCTCCGCCGTGACCTGCCACGTTCCGGCGTCCATGGCGCTGACCGCATAGCCCGCGACGTTGGCGTCGCTGAGCGCCTCGATGTTGAGCGC
>NZ_JBFUES010000719.1:0-4062 GCF_056403875.1 Bradyrhizobium sp. P2_E8 | reverse complement strand
CGCTGCACCCGTATGGCTCGGAAAGCGCGCCGCCCAGGGGCCGCGCGCCTCCAGCTGCTTCCAAAGCAGCCCGCGGGGCCGGAGCAGGGCGATGGTCTGGCTCAAGGGGTCCATTCCGGACGATCTCGCATCAAATCAGGTCGATCGATGATAGATCGTCCGGATTTGGGAGAGATAGTCTGCTCGTCAGCAAGATCAACTGGGAGACCCGCAGGGGATGTCAGACACGTCGCCGGAAGTTGCCGACCTCTCGAACTGGCGAAACTCGCCCCACAGCCGCTGGGCCTTTCGCAACGTGCCGCGCCTGCTGCCGGTCGCCGATATCGCCGCGTCGTCGCAGCCGATGCCTCTTCCGAAAAAGCCGTTCGCGTTCGAGCGCTTTGGCCTCGCCGATGGCAGCGGCGGCACGCTTGGGTTCGACGATGTCCTCAAGGCGACGGATACGGACGGGCTCGTCGTCCTGCATCGGGGATGCATCGTTCACGAGAGCTATCGCCACGGCCTGACGCCGCACACGCCGCACATCATCATGTCCGCGAGCAAGTCGCTCGTCGGACTGATCGCGGGTGTTCTCGCCGACGAAGGTGCGCTCGACATCGACGCGCCGGTGTCGGCATACGTGCCCGAGATCGCCGCGACCGCCTACGCGCATGCGACGCTGCGGCATCTCCTCGACATGCGCGCAGGCGTGGTGCTCGACGAGCGGCAGGCGAGGGCCTATGCGATCGCGACCAACTGGGAGCCGCTTGCGGCAACCGAGACGCCGATCGGCTTATCGGATTTCTTTCGCGGTCTCGACGTCGCGCCGCGACCGCACGGCGGGCCGTTCCGCTACGTCTCCGCCAACACCGATCTGTTGGGATGGGCGATCGAGCGCGCCACCGGGCAGTCMTTTGCTTCGCTCATAAGCGAGCGTCTGTGGCAGCCGATGGGCGCCGAGGATCGCGCCTTCCTTGCCGTCGATCGCGATGGACTGCCACGCTGCACCGGCGGGATCTGCGCGACGCTGCGCGACCTCGCGCGTGTGGGACAACTAATGCTCGCCGGCGGGCATCACGACGGCCGCCAGATCATTCCGCGCGCATGCCTCGACGACATCGCTGAAGATGGCGACCGCGCGGCCTGGGCGCAGGGCGAATTCGCGGCAGGTTTTGGCGGCCGCACAATGAGCTATCGCAGCGGCTGGTACGTCGTCCACGACCAGCCGGGGATGCTGTTTGCGATGGGAATCCATGGACAGAATCTGTTCGTCGATCGCGCGAACCAGATCGTGATCGCGAAGCTGTCGTCGCAGCATCTGCCGATCGACCCCAGGGTCGTTGGCCTGACGCATCGTGCGGTCGGGGAGATGCGGAGGTGTTTGAGCGAGGGGTGAGGCCGTCCCGCTGTCATTGCGAGCGCAGCGAAGCAATCCAGAGTCCCTCCGCGGAAAGATTCTGGATTGCTTCGCTACGCTCGCAATGACGAGTTTGTGGCACGTGCTGTCCACATTCTCGGCTGTCATCGTCCGCCTCGTGCGCAATTGCGCACTGGAGCGGACGATCCAGTATCCCAGAGGCAGTGACGCGATACTGAGAAGCCGCGGCGTACTGGATTCCCCGCCTGCGCGGGGAATGACAGTTGGGTTTGGGGCGCGAGTTTTCGCGCCTTACTTCCCCGCCAGCTTCACACCCAGCCGTCCCGCGAGCTCCTGCACGAACTGCCAGGCGACGCGGCCGGAGCGGGAGCCGCGCGTCGTCGACCATTCCAGCGCCTCGCGCTCCAGCGCCTCATCATCGACGTTGATGCCGAAATGGCTGCAATAGCCGCGCACCATGGCGAGATATTCGTCCTGGCTGCAACGGTGGAAGCCGAGCCAGAGGCCGAAACGATCCGACAGCGACACCTTCTCCTCGACGGCCTCGCCCGGATTGATCGCGGTCGAGCGCTCGTTCTCGATCATCTCGCGCGCCAGCAGGTGGCGGCGGTTGGAGGTGGCGTAGAGGATGACGTTCTCGGGCCGGCCCTCGATGCCGCCTTCGAGCACCGCCTTGAGCGATTTGTACGAGGCGTCATTGCCGTCGAAGGAGAGGTCGTCGCAGAACACGATGAAGCGGAAGGACGAGGCGCGCAGCTGTTCCATCAGCGCGGGCAAAGTCTCGATGTCCTCGCGGTGGATCTCGATCAGCTTCAATTTGTCTGCCGGCTTGCGGTCCGCATTGATGCTGGCATGCGCGGCCTTCACCAGCGATGACTTGCCCATGCCGCGCGCGCCCCAGAGCAGGGCGTTGTTGGCGGGCAGGCCGCCTGCGAAGCGCTCGGTGTTTTCCATCAGGATGTCGCGCATCCGGTCGACGCCCTTGAGGAGGAACAGCTCGACGCGGCTGACCCGCGGTACCGCCGAGAGGCGTCCGTCGGGGTGCCAGACATAGGCGTCCGCCCGCTCGAACGATTCGGGTTCGGCGGCCGGATTGCCCTGGGCGGAAAGGTGCGCCGCAATGGTCTCGAGGGCGCGGACGATCCGCTCCTGGGTGAGGTCTGGGGCTGCCTTGCTGATTGCCTTGGAGGCTGCCGTGGGGCGTTTTGCCGCGACGCGGGCAGGCTTCCTGGCAGGGGTACGGGGGCCTTTGCCGGCCGGGCTTTTGCTTGGTTTTTTGGGCATGTCCGAAGTTCCTGAGAATGCAGCCTTATCGGGCCTGACGGCGCGCCGCAAGGTGGCCAAAAGGGCGGTCTGGCAGCGTTGCAATTGGGGCGGTGGCCGCTATAGTCCGCGCGAATTTGACCGAGCCGGTCGCCTTTGAGGGCCTGACCGGCTTTCCCCCGTTGTCACGAGGATCGTCCGAATGCTGATTACCCCTGCGTATGCCCAGGCCGCGGGCGCCGGCGACACCAACAGCATGTTGATGTCGCTGCTGCCGTTCGCCCTGATCTTCGTGATCATGTACTTCCTGATTCTGCGTCCGCAGCAGAAGAAGGTCCGTGATCACGCCGACCTCGTGAAGAACATCCGTCGCGGCGACACCGTCGTGACCTCGGGCGGCCTCGTCGGCAAGGTCACCAAGGTCGTCGACGACGACCAGATCGAGTTCGAGATTTCCGATGGCGTCCGCGTGCGGCAGATGCGCCAGATGATCTCCGGCGTGCGCGCCAAGGGTGAGCCGGCCAAGGATAGCGCGAAGGAAGCCGCCAAGGACGACGCCGCGTCGAAGTGATCGCTTCCGCGAGCATCTCAAGTCTCCTGATCTGACAGGTCCAGTCGATGTTGTATTTCACGCGGTGGAGAGCGCTCGGGATTATCCTGACGGCGCTGATCGTGTGCCTCTGCGCGGTCCCGAACTTCTTCCCCGAGGCGCAGGTCAAGACCTGGCCCGCCTGGGCGCAGCGCCGGCTCGTGCTCGGCCTCGACCTCCAGGGCGGCTCCTATCTGCTGCTCGAGGTCGATTCCAACTATGTGAAGAAGGAGAGGCTAGACCAGGTCCGCGACGACGTTCGCCGGACGCTGCGCGACGCCAAGATCGGCTTCACCGGCGGCGTCACCGTGCGCAACGACGCGGCCGAGGTTCGCATCACCAAGGAAACCGACGTCCAGCCGGCGCTCGCCAAGCTGCGCGAATTGTCCCAGCCGCTCGGCGGTCTGATGGGCTCCAGCGGTCAGCGCGACCTTGAAGTGACCGACGCCGGTGGCGGCGTTATCCGCCTGAGCATCCCGCAGGCCGCGATGCTTGACCGCATGCGCAAGACGATCGAGCAGTCGATCCAGATCGTCGAGCGCCGCGTCAACGAACTCGGCACCGTCGAGCCCGTCATCCAGCGCCAGGGCAACGACCGCATCCTGGTGCAGGTCCCCGGTCTTCAGGACCCGACCCGCCTGAAGGAACTGCTGGGCAAGACCGCGAAGATGGAATTCCGCATGGTCGACACCTCCGTGCCGCCGGATCAGGCGCAGCAGGGCAGGTTGCCGCCGGAATCCGATCTGCTGATGAGCGCCTCGCCACCGCCCACGCCTTACGTGGTCAAGAAGCAGGTGCTGGTCGCCGGCGGCGATCTGACCGACGCCCAGGCGAGCTTCGACCAGCGCACGGG
>NZ_JBFUES010000718.1:0-4072 GCF_056403875.1 Bradyrhizobium sp. P2_E8 | reverse complement strand
GCCTGACTCTATCGTGCCGGAGCGGGCACGCCCATGATGGCAAGTGCGCGCCGATTGCTGCCGGCGAGCAGCGGGCCGAACGCAATCGCAAAGCCGAGGAAGGCGACGACCCAGCCGCAGGCGGCAACGTGCAGCAGCGCATCGCCATGCGCAGGCCACGCCACGGCAGCAACCCGCGCCAGCGCCGCGGCGACGATCGCGACATAGATACCTTGCGTCGCCGGCGAGGCCGTCAGCGCCTGTCCGGTGTGGCCGAGGCTCGCGCGGGTCATCACCGCGAGTGTCATGGTTCCGGCCGCGCCTGCCATCCAGGCATGAATCCCCGCACTCGGCGGCAACGCGCCGAACACGGCCAGGGCATGCAGGAGGAAGCCGAGCGGCACGAAGACATAACCGACATGCAGGATCAGGAGCAGCCGTTCGCGCGAGGTGCGGTCGCCGGCCCAGCGCGCAAGCCGCACCAGATGCAGCACGCCAACGAGCGCCATCACGGCACCGGTGATCACGTTCAACGGCGCCACGATCCACGAGATCAGCGCCAACGCGCTCAATCCGATCACCACTCCATCGAAGCGGCCGAACGGCACCGGCAGGCGACCGGGATTGAACTTGACCAGCCAGTTGCGGGTGAAGCTCGGGATGATGCGGCCGCCGATCAGCGCGATCAACAGCACGACCACGCCGATGCCGACGCGGATGCTGACATCGGCAGCGCCCGCGTGATGCGCTTCGAGATGAAAGCCGACATTGCCGGCGAGCAGCAAGAGCACCAGGACCACCACGGGCAAATTGCGCCAATTGCCGCCCGCGATGATCTCGCGCGTCGCGGCGGCGACGACCAGCGCCAGGAACGCMGCATCGACGACAAGCGCGAACGCCCAGCCGACCTCGGCGGACAGCGTCACCGCCACGCGGCCGGCCAGCCACACCACCAGCAACGCGCCCAGCGAGGTGCCCTGGATCGGCAGGCGCCCGGTCCAGTTCGGGATCGCCGTGAACAGGAAGCCGGTGATCACAGCCGGCAGGAAGCCATAGAGCATCTCGTGGACGTGCCAGTCGCGCGGCGCGAAGGCCGATGTCACCGACAATTCGCCGTAGAACATCGGCAGCCAGGCCAGGATCGACAGCCCTGCCTGGACGGCCGCGAGCAGGAAAAAGGGCCGAAAGCTGTTCGCGAACAGCGGCCAGCCCGCAAAATTGCGGGATCGGGCGCCAGCCATGGGGCAACTCCTGTATATTCAGATCGCTGCCTGGAAAAATACTGCCGTCCCGACCGGCCGGTTTTGCGCTATCGCAAACACCAGGACGATTGCAGGTGCCATCACACTCCCGAGCGCCAAGGAGGCAGAATGGCCAAGGTCGACACATCGCTGGTTGCGCATTTGCCGCTGTTTGCCGGCGTCACGCCGGAAGCCCTGGATGAGATCCTGCGCGAGGCCCGCTCGGCGCGCTATCCCAAGAACAGCGCCATCTTCGAGCAGGGCGCAGACGCGCAGTCCTTCTTCCTGCTGCTGCACGGCCATGTCCGCGCGGCCAAGACCACGCCGACCGGCGAGCAGATCGTGGTGCGCTATGTCGCGCCCGGCGAGACGTTCGGGCTCGCGATGGCGATCGGAGCCGCGCGCTACCCGGCGACTGCGATGGCCGTCGACGACAGCGTGGTGCTGATCTGGCCGAATTCGGCCTGGCCGCGGCTGGTCGAGCGGTTTCCGGCGCTGGCCGCCAACACGCTCCAGACCGTCGGCACGCGGCTCCAGGAGAGCCACACCCGCATCCTGGAAATGTCGACCCAGCAGGTCGAGCAGCGCGTCGCGCATGCGCTGCTGCGCCTCGCCAAGCAATCCGGCAAGAAGCTCGACCACGGCATCGCGATCGACTTCCCGATCAGCCGCCAGGACATCGCGCAGATGACCGGCACCACGCTGCACACCGTGAGCCGCATCCTGAGCGCCTGGGAGAGCCAAGGCCTCGTCGAGAGCGGCCGCCAGCGCATCATCCTGCGCGATCCGCATGGGATCGTCGTGCTGGCGGAGCGCAGCCCCGACAGCGGCGCGGCGTGAGAGCTGAGCCAGGACGTTTCCTGAGATCGTCGGGCTATCACATGTGAAAGCATTTTCCTCGCAGCCCATCCTTCGAGACGCCCGCTTTRGGCGGGCTCCTCRGGATGAGGACGGMGTGYGCGGCAGCAGTWTCAACRGGCACCGAWGCCGMTTAGCCTCATCCYGAGGAGACCGCGAAGCGGTCGTCTCGAAGGACGAGGCGCGCGCTCAGGCCTACCCAAAGCCTTTGCGACAACCCTGCCCCCGAAGATAGGGGCGAGGGACGCTCCCGCTTACGGCGAGAGCGCTCCCTCACCCGGGAATCCGCACGCGGCCCGCGCGAATTCCAGACCGTCTCACGCCGGCACGCAGTCGCACAGCGCGGCGAGGAATTTTTCGCGATCGATGCCATGCTCGCGGCAGGCGTCGTCCACCGTGTGGAAGGTTGCGATCGGACAGCCGACACAGGCCATCCTGAAGGCGAGAAACACGCGGATCGTGTGCGGCGCCGTACGCATGATGTCATCGACCAGATCGTCGGATCGAAAGGGCATGGACAACTCCGTTCCGAAACGACGATAGCGGAGCGGGCGGCGGTTTCTTTGTTGGAGCGCAAGCTGGCGCAAGGTCACCAACTCGTCATTCCGGGGCGCGCGTAGCGCGAACCCGGAATCTATCGGGCAGCAACCTGTGCGGTGAAATGGATTCCGGGTTCGCGCCAAGAGGCGCGCCCCGGAATGACGCAGTTACACCGCCCGGCTGTGCAGCTGCTTGCCCGGGTCCAGATGCGCGTCGAACGCGGCGGCGACGCTGCGGACCAGGAAGCGCGAGTCGGAGGCGACCGCGAGCCGGTCGCCGTCCAGCCTCACGACGCCGTCCGAGATCAGCGGCTTCAGACGCGACGCCGATTTGAGCATCGTCTCGGCCTCTGCGCCATGGCGCGCGCAGATGTCGCCGAGATCGGCGCCGAACTCGCACATGATGCGCTCGATGATGTCGGCGCGCAGCCGGTCATCGCCGGTGAGCCCATAGCCCTTCGCGGTGGCGAGGCGGCCGACACTGACGCTCTGCGCATAGGCGCTGATCTGCACCTCGTTCTGGACGTAGCCCTGCGGCAGATGCCCGATGGCGCTCGCGCCGAAACCGAGCAGGACTTCGCCTTTGTCGGTGGTATAGCCCTGGAAATTGCGCCGCAGCGTCCGCTCCTCGAAGGCCGCGGCCATGGAATCGCTGGGTCGGGCGAAATGATCGAGCCCGATCTGCACGTAGCCGGCCTCCTTCAGCGCATTCGCGATCGCACAAGCCTGGTCGTGACGCGCCGGGCCGTCGGGCAGCGCGCCCTGGCTGATCATGCGCTGGTGCTTCTTGAAATCAGGCACGTGAGCGTATCCGAACACCGAGAAGCGGTCGGGCGCGAGCGAGAGGCTGCGCCGCACCGTGTCCAGGCACGAGGCGACGGTCTGATGCGGCAGCCCGTAGATCAGGTCGAAATTGATTCCCGCGATGCCGGCACGCCGGAGCATGTCGACGACATCAGCCGTCTGCTCGAAGCTCTGAACGCGGTTGATCGCACGCTGTACGATGGGATCGAAACTCTGCACCCCGAGACTGGCACGATTGACGCCGGACAGCCGCATGGCCTCGACCATGTCGGCGGTCAGCGTGCGGGGATCGATCTCGACCGCGATCTCGGCCGAAGGCAGCACGAAGAACGCCTGGCGCATCGCCGCCATCAACTCGGCGAAAGCCTCGGGCGCCATGATCGTCGGCGTGCCGCCGCCGAAATGGATATGCTCGACCTTGATGCGGCGGCCGATAGTCTCGGCGACCTGCGCGATCTCGCTGCGCAGCGTCCGCTGATAGGCCGCGATCAGTTCGTCACGCCGGACGATCTGGGTATGGCAGCCGCAATACCAGCACATCTCGCGGCAGAACGGCACGTGCAGATAGAGCGACGCGCTGGCGCTTGCGGGAAGTTCGGCCAGCCACCGGGCGTAGGTGTCGGCGCCGATGACGGGCGAGAAGTGCGGCGC